>CAYYZU010000005.1:16593-27438 GCA_964476205.1 uncultured Actinomyces sp.
CCCAGCCGGGCTACGCATCCCAGCCGGGCTACGCGATGCCGCCGTCCTACGACCGGGGATATGACGACGACTACCGGGGCAAGAAGCCCTACAAGAAGCGCAAGAGCTTCCTTGAGGAGCTCTTCGACTAAGCACAGCACCTACCATGTCCTGATGCGCCGCGTCGGGATCGTCCTCGCGAGCCTGGTGGTGTGCGTACCGCTCATCGGTACCCTTCCCGCCACGGCCGCTCCCGCCGAAGGCGACGCAACTCCCCGCACATCGCTCGACTGGCGCTCGTGCGGCTCCGGGAGCCCGGCCCGCTGCGCCACCCTCACCGTGCCGCGCGACTGGGGCGACCGCCGCGTCGACGGCACCTACCGCATCTCTGTCGCACGCATCCCCGCGGAGAAGCCCTCGGAGCGCATCGGCGTCCTCACGTTCAACCCGGGCGGTCCCGGATCGGCCGCGGTCTCCAACATCACCTGGGTGCAGGGGATGCTGCCGCAGCGCGTCCGCGATCGCTTCGACATCGTGGCATGGGACCCGCGCGGCGTAGGCGGCTCGGAACCGAGCATCTCCGGCTGCACCGTCAAGGACATCGCACCGCCCAAGACCGGCGCCGTCGACTGGGATGCCTGGGCGGAGAAGTACCTGCGTGTCAACGGCGAGGCGGCGGCAGGTTGCTTCGAGGCCAACCGCAAGCACGCGCCGTACGTCGGCACGTGGCAACTGGTGCGCGACCTCGATGCGCTGCGCGCAGCCCTCGGCGAGGAGAGCCTCACCTTCTGGGGGATGAGTTACGGATCCACCGTGGGCCGCGCCTACGCCCAGTACTTCCCCGACCGCGTGCGCGCCCTCCTGCTGGACGGCGTCATCTCACCGCTCTCGACCATCGAGCTCTGGGCGCGCGAGCACACCTGGGATGACCCTCTCGCTATCGACACCATGCTCGGCGCACTCGGCCCGGCGTACCGGGCAAAGTACGACCGCGTGATGTCGTCACTGCAGACCCGCACCCTGCGCTCCAGCGATGGCAGCAGGATCACGCGCTGGACCGTGGGCAAGGACATCATCAGTTGGGCGTCCTACCAGTCAACCTGGAGTTCCGTGGCCGCGCTGCTTGATCGCGTCGATGGGGGACTGCGGGCCCGAGATGCCGGCGAGCGCCAGAGCTCGATCGACGCCGCCGCACGCCTACTCACGTCATCCAGCGACAACACCTCCCCGGCCGGGCCTGAACCCAAGGGCTGGTTCGACCCGCAGTGGACCTACGTCAACTGCTCCGACATGCCCGATCGGCCCACGGCGGCGCGTCTCGCGGAGATCGCCCGTGAGGGCGCGGCCGCAGGAGGCGTGCATATTGGTCAATCGGTGCTGCGCGAGGGCGCACAATGTGCCGGCCTGCCGCGGTTCGGCCGCCCGATTCCGCGGATCCTGTCGCCCATCGACCTTGCGACGGCTCCCCTGGTCGCGAATGCGCTCGCCGACAACCGCACGCCCTGGACCGCTGCCGTGGAGATGTCACGCGCGTTCACCGGTGCGCGCACGGTGCAGTACGGCGGGACGCATCACATCGTCTACGGCCGCACCACCTCGTGCGTCGACCGGCCCATCACGCGCTACCTCGTCAACCTCAAGGTCCCGGGCCGCGATGTCACCTGCCCGCTGAGGTACTGACGCCGATGGACGATGCTCCCCGCACCCTTCTCGAGGCGGTACGCCGCGCCGCGGACCTGTGGCCCGACCGCATCGCCTGGGTCTTCGACCTGCGCGACGGGCCGGAGGCTGGTGCGTCGACGTCGCTCACCTTCGCTGAGATCGCCCAAGCATCCGATCGCATCGCTCGGCGCCTGCGGGCAAAGGGAATTCGCTCCGGCGATCGCGTGGCCGTGCTCCTGCACAACCGGCCCGAGGCGGCACTTGCCTGGCTGGCCCTCGCGCGCCTCGGCGCAACCTCCGTGCCGCTCAACACGAAACTGCGCCACGACGACGCGGCCTGGATCCTCGCCAAGTCGCGCGCCGTGGCGATCGTCACCACCCCCTCGCTCGCCGCGGGAGTTGAGCCTGTCGCCATCCCCGTCATCGACGTCGAGGCGCTCGCTGACCCTGCCAGCGACACGGGCCTCGACGAGGCCCCACTCCCGGACGTGCACGATCCCGACGACATCGTCAACGTGCAGTTCACGTCGGGCACCACGGGACATCCGAAGGGGTGCCTGCTCTCGCACCGCTACTGGCTGCATCTCGCGACCAGCCTCGTCGACGGCTTCCCGCGGCTCACGCCGGGCGATCGGATGCTCACCGCGCAGGCGATGTCCTACATGGACCCGCAGTGGAATCTCGCCGCATCGCTCGTGAGTGGGGCCTCACTCGTCGTACTCGATGGCTTCCATCCCTCAAGTTTTTGGGATCGCGTGCGTGAGCACGACGTGACCTATTTCTACTGCCTCGCGGCCATGCCGGTGCTCATGCTCACCACGCCCCCCGACCCACGGGATCGCGACCATCGCGTGCGCGTCATCCAGTGCTCCGCGATCCCGCCCGCGCGCCACTCCGAGCTCGAGGAGCGCTGGGGCACTCCGTGGTTCGAGGTTTTCGGGATGACGGAGACGGGAGGCGACATCCACGTGACCGACATCGAGCACGACGCGCTCGTCGGATCGGGCGCGATCGGCGTGGCAAAACCCGGCCGGGAAGCGCGCATCGTCGACGCCGATGGCGCGGAGGTACCCGCGGGAGCAATCGGCGAACTCCTGCTTCGCGGGCCAGGGATGATGTCGGGCTACGACGACGAGCCCGAGGCCACGGCGCAGGTCTTCCGCGGTGGCTGGCTGCACACCGGCGATCTCGCGCGACGTGATGAGGCGGGGGTGATCACGCTGGTTGGCCGGCTCAAGGAGGTCGTCCGGCGTTCAGGTGAGAACGTCGCCGCGCGTGAAGTCGAGGACACGCTTCTGTCGCACCCACGTGTGCGCATGGCTGCGGTCGTCGGCGTTCCCGATGAGATCCGTGGCGAGGAGGTCAAGGCCTACCTCGTGCTCACGGACGACCGCGATGCCGAACAGGCTGCTGCCGAGTTGGGGCCTCACTGCGCGGAGCGCATCGCCCGCTTCAAGGTGCCCCGCTACTGGGAGGTCCGCGACGACCTGCCGCGCACTGCCTCCGAGCGCGTCGCGAAGCCCGAACTCGTCCCTGGGCGCACGTGGGATGCCGAAGCACGCTCGTGGACCAAGGCAGAGGCATGGCCGGCATGACAGAGACCATGCTGCGCGATTACACCACCGTCGACGACGCTGCGGCGCGCGCGATATACGAGGCGTCCTTCCCTCCGAGCCTGCGGGCACCCTGGTCGGATCTCGTCGAGCACCGGCCCGATGAGCGATTCGTCGTTCTTGTCGACGCCGACGAGACACCGGTGGGCATCACTCTCATCAGGAGGCTCGGCGACACCGACATGGCCTTCGTCCGCTACCTCGCCGTCGATCCGACCCGACGCGACCGCGGACTCGGCACCCAACTCGTCACGCACCTGCGCCAGGCACTGCGCACCGCCGGAGTCGGCGTACTCCTGCTCGACGTCGAGAAGCCGATGGGCGCACACGCGGAGGACGATCGCCGACGCATCGCGTTCTACGAGCGGTGCGGACTGACCCTGCTCGACGTCCCTGACTATGCACCGCCCGAGCACGGCGAGACCGGGGAGATCGTGCCGCTGCTTCTCATGGGCGAGGTCCTCGATGGCCGTGCGCCCCTGACCGGGGTGCGACTCGACGACGCTGTCCGTGCCGTGCTGCTGTACCGCTACGGCGTGCAGGCGTAGCCGACAGGCGGCAGATGCTAAGCGGCTTTGCAGACGACGCCGCGCGCACGGGGCTCGTCGCTGACGGTGATAACGCAGGTGCCATCGTCGCCCGTGAGCGTGAGAGTGACCTTCGGGCCCTTGGTGGCTACCCGGGTCGTGACGTCGGCGGTCGAGGCCAATTGGCGCATGAGCGGACTGAGCGCAATCGTCACCAACTGGTCGGTGAAGGTGTCGGGCGAGTCGATCTTGAGCTGCTCGAGCACGGCGTCGGCGAGCCGGTCGGTCGCCATGTCCGCCGCACTGGGCTTCTCAGGGGCACTGGTCGAAGGGGCAGCCGAGGGCTCCGCGGATGCGGATGGCGCGACTGATGCCGTCGCCTCCGGCGTCGCGGGCGCAGCAGCGCTCGACTCCGCTGCGGTGGGTGCACTCGTCGCGGGCTCCGTCGAAGCGGACGTACCGCTCGAGCATGCCGTGGCGAGAAGGGCGGTGCCCGCGAGGGCCAGGGCGAGAAGGCTGCGCATGCACCGACGGTAGGGGCCGCGGACCCCTCGTGGCGCGGCGAGCGCATCCCCCTTTCGGCTGACCCGAGCCGGTCATAGCGCGGCCGGGGGCCCAGGTCCGCCCCTGCACCATCCCACTAGGCTGATGAGGCACGAGACGGGTCCACCACGTGGCCCACCACAGCGGAACGGCCGGGAGGAGACGACATGGGCACGCACGAGGTCGCCAAGACGCATCTGGTGTCGGCCATCATCGTCGGTTGGGTGCTCGTCGCCCTCACGTGGCTCATCTTCGGATTCCTGGCCCAGAACTACGTGACCTACATCCCGCTGCTCGTCGCCTACGCGATCTGGACCGTCGTCTCGCTCTTCATCTACGGTCGGGGCCTCGACAAGGAGATGGCCGCGGCGGGCGACGCCCACTAGACGCTACGCCGCAGCCACGGCCTTGCGCCGCGCGATGCGCTGTTGGATCGCGAAGTAGCCGACGGCTATCCACCCGAGCACCATCTGCGGGAGGAAGCAGAACGCCCGCCAGATCACATCCGCCGCCACCGCCTGCTCGAACGACGCTCCGAAGGCGACGAGCATCCCGATGAGTGCGGCATCGACGGTGCCGGCGCCGCCGGGCGCGAGGGGCACTGTGGTGAGCAGGAGCGCCACGGAGAAGGCCGCGAAGACCTCGAGCACCGTCACCGAGTCAGCCCCCACGCCGCGTAGCGCCGCGAGCACGACGAACATCGGCGTGAGTTGGGCAAGGACATTGGTGATGGTGATGGGCACCCACCGCGTGCCCACCATCTCGGCCGCGGTGTCGTTGAACCCCACGACACTCTCGACGACATTGGGCGGGGTGCGCTTGACGAGGCGGAAGACTCTGCCGAGCGCACCCTGGGCGAACTCCCCGACTCGCTGCGCGTTGGACCTGCTGCGCAGGACAAAGGCGATGCCCGCCATCGATACGAGGCAGATGAGGCCGGCGACGATGATGATGATGTCGATCGTCTGGCACGGAATCGCGCCGCACTCGCTTCCCGTGAGGGAGCGCCGCTCGAAGATCCAGAGCAGGATGAGCGCCACGCCCGGCGCCCCGAAGGTCATGAGATAGGTCCAGATGGCGTCCGCCGCGACGGCCGCGGCGGCGAGGCGCTGCTGGACGCCGTAGCGGGCGAGGATGGCGTACTGCGTCGCCACCGCGATCGGACCGCCGCCGAAGGGGATGGTCGTCGAGATCGCGAAGCCGCCCTGGCGGTCGACGAAGGCGGGCACGTAGCCGAGCTTGGGGATGGCGGCGGGGGCCGTCAGCGGGTAGACGCCGATCGCGATGATCGCGGCGACGATGGCGGCGATGGTCCAGACGGGCGGCATGGAGAACGCCGCCTTCACGCCCTGCTCGAAGCCACCGAAGTTGTTGGCCATGTAGTCGAAGATGAAGTAGGCGAGCGCGATGCCCAGGATCGTGAGGACGATCTTGGGCAGCCAGGACTTCCATCCCCCTTGGCGCGCGGCTTCGATGACGGGCTCCGGGACTTGTCCGGACGTCGGCCCGGAAGCTGGCCCGGAAACCGGCCCGGCGGCGTCGCTCATCCCGCGAGCCTATGCCCGCGCGGAGCGCTGCACGGCCCGCGACACCGCAAGACCGAGGAGCATCGCGACGAGGGCCACGACAGCGAGAACGGCGAGGCCGGTGCCGATGCCACCACCATCGGTGGCAATCCGGCCGAGAGTGTAAGGACCGAGGAAGCCGCCGAGATTGCCGATGGAATTGATCCACGCGATGCCCGCCGCTGCGGCCGCGCCCCGCAGGAAGGCCGGCGGCAGTGTCCAGAAGGGACCGAGCGCGGCGTAGATTCCGGCGGTCGCGACGCAGATCGCGATCATGCCGATCACGCTGCCCGCGTACGCCGCGACGGCGAGGCCCACGGCACCCGCGGCGAGCGGAAGCGCGAGGTGCCACGTGCGTTCGCGTCGCCGATCCGATGATCGTCCGACGGCAACCATCGCAATGACGGCACAGAGGTAGGGCACGGCAGTGACGAAGCCGAGACCGATACTCCCGAGGTCGGGGAACTCGCGCTTGACCAGCAGAGGGAGCCAGAGGCTGATGCCGTAGAAGCCGATGACGATCGTGAGGTAGAGCAGGCTGAGCACCCAGACTCGCCCGGATCGGAAGGCCGCGCCCAGGCTCTCGGTCGCGGGCGAATCGGCTGCCTCGCGCTCCATGGTGGCGCTGAGATCGTTGCGCTGCTCCGGTGTGAGGAAGCGTGCCTCGTGCGGACCGTCGGGCAGCCGGCGCCAGACGACCACGGCGAGCACGAGAGCGGGAATTGCCTCGACGATGAAGAGCCACTGCCACCCCTGCAGTCCGCCGACGCCGTCGAGGGCGAGCAGCGCGCCGGAGATCGGGGCACCGATGACGCCGGCCACGGCGGTAGCCGTGAGGAAGAGCGCCATCGTGCGCGCCCGCTCGGCACGCGGCACCCAGAAGGTGAGATAGAGCACGACCCCGGGGAAGAACCCCGCCTCGGCCGCGCCGAGCAGGAAGCGCACGAGGTAGAACTGCCACTCCGTGGTGACGAACGCCGTGAGACCGGAAACCAGGCCCCAGGTGAGCATGATGCGCGCGATCCACACGCGAGCACCTACGCGCCGCAGGATGAGATTGCTGGGCACCTCGAAGACGAAGTAGCCGATGAAGAAGATGCCCGCGCCAAGACCGTAGGCCGCCAGCGAGATGCCCAGGTCCGCGCTCATCTCGCTCGCCGCAAAGGAGATGTTGATGCGATCGAGATAGGCGACGAGGTAGAGAACGAAGAGGAAGGGGATGAGCCGAGAGCGCACCCGCCCCAGGGCGGCGCTGGTCAGCTCCGTCACGCGCACAGCCTGCCAGGTCGAGCCAGCCACGGCCTAGGGTTGCGGCATGGCGTCTTCCGCGAAGTCCCCCGGCACGCGATCCGGCAGCAAGGCAACAGGCAGCGCATCGGGCAACTCCGGCATCATCGACAGCCGCTACTACCGCGACAATCTCGCCGCATGGGATGAGCGCGCTCCTGCGCACGCGCGCGCCGACGGCTACAAGGTCCAGCAATTCCACGAGGACCCGGCATACCTCAGCGACGTCGTGAGTTTCGACATTCCTCTGCTCGGCGACGTGAGCGGACTGGACGGCGTGCACCTGCAGTGCCACATCGGCACCGACACCGTGTCACTGGCGCGGCGCGGTGCCCGCATGAGCGGACTCGACTTCTCCGGAGAGTCGATCGCTCAGGCGCGAGCGCTCGCGCAGGAGACGGGTGCGGACATCGACTTCGTGCAATCGGACGTGTACGCCGCGGTCGATGCACTGGGCCGTGAGCGCTTCGACTTCGTCTTCACCGGAGTCGGGGCGCTGTGCTGGCTGCCGGACGTGAGGCGCTGGGCCCAGGTGGTGCACGATCTGCTGCGCCCGGGCGGATTCCTCTTCATCCGAGAGGGCCACCCCATGCTGTGGGCGATGGACGAGTCCGTCGACGACGAACTCGTGGCCGGATACCCCTACTTCGAGGTGCCCACGCCCGTCACGGATGAGCACGACGGGAGCTACCTACCGGTCGACACCACCTTCCGCGCGGACGTCTCGCACTCGTGGAACCACGGCATCGGCGAGACGGTGATGGCCCTACTCGATACGGGGATGGCCCTGGACCTCCTCGTCGAGCACGACAGCTGCCCCTGGGAAGCGCTGCCCGGCAAGATGGCCGAGGGTGAGGACGGCGAGTGGCGCCTGCTCGAGCGCCCCGAGCGGCTGCCGCTCACCTACACGCTGAAGGCCCACCGGATCGACTAGATCCAGCAGGCCTTCAGCAAGAACTTCGCCTGGCTACTCCGTGATGCAGCCGGTGAGCAGGTCGACGACCTTCGTCTGGAGCTCGGCGGGCACATCCGCGTCGGTCTCGCCGTCGCGCAGTGCGGTGAGCTCCTCGGTGCTGAAGCCGCTGAGGCCCTGCTTGATGCAGTCCTTGGCGCCCTCGGGCATGCCCTCATCGCCGATCTCGGTCATCAGCTCGTCGACGAGCGCGGAGTTGTCGGTCGTGGACTCGCTGCCGCCGCCACCGCAGGCGGTGAGAGTGAGCAGCGCGGCCGCGGCTGCGGCTGTCGCAATGGTGGCGAGACGGGAGCGGCTCATGGGGGACCCCTTCGTGTGAACGTGCCCGAGACACGTGGCCACCATTCGGTGGAGTTAGGCCGGACGCTAGCACCGGGGGGCATACTCCGGGGATGGATCAGCGGCGGGTCGCAGAGGAAGCCCTCCATGCGTGCCTGCGACTACAGCGCGCCAATGTCCAGTGGGTGGCCGGTCTGCGCACCGGGATCCTCATCACACTGGCTCTGCTGGTGGGGCTCGCGGTGGGCCGCGTCGAGGTCGCCATGTCCGTATCCATCGGCCTGCTTTTCGTCTCCATTGCCGACTGTGCTGACTCCCGTGGCGTGCGCCTGCGAGTCATGTTGTGGGCGACACTCTGGGTCGGGGTAGGGGTCCTACTTGGTGGCCTTGCCAGTGAGTTCCGCGTCACCCACGTCTTCATCGCACTCGTGATCGCAGCGGCATGCGGCTATGCCGGCGCGCTCGGCCCACGCGGAGGGCTCATCGGTGTGCTGGCTCTCGTGCTCTTCGCGTTCTACGCCGGTGCACCCGTCGTTGTCGACATTGCCCTTCTCGATACCGCCTACTTCGCGATCGGTGGCTTCATCACGATCGCGGTGAACCTCCTTTTCACTCCGCCACGCCGCCTCGGAGCCGTGAGGTCGGGTATCGCCCACGCGTATCGCGAACTCCAGGACGCGGCCCAGCGGCGAGGAATCGAACTTGCTGCCCCCACGGTGGCCGGTGCCGTGATGTCGGCGCGCACCGTGGTGGATCACGAGGGTTGCGCCGGCGCCTCCGCAACCTGGGCGAACAGTCTCCTGTCGAGCGCCGAGCGCACCCGCCTCGCCCTTCTCGCGCTCATCTCCGAGCGCTCCATCGATCCGGCGTACGTCGATTCGCTCACGACCCAACTGAGTCACACTGCCCGGGCGATCGCCGACGAGTTGGCTGCCCCATTAGGGATGCCGGGCCAGCGCCGGCGCAACAAAGCTCGCTCAAGCCTGCGCAGTCTGCACGATGTGGTGGCGCGTGCACCCGACCCGCGGCTAGCCGTACTCGCCCAGGATGTAGACGAGGCCATCGCGTCCGCGATCGCCACCCTCGATCAGCCCTGGCCCCTGGGGTCTCGCGCGAACATCGTCACGCCCCCGCGGGTGCACGTACCCGTCCTCCCCCGCCTGCGCGCGCACCTCCACTGGTCTGACCCCGTGACCGAACACGCCCTCCGTCTCATGATTGCCTTCGGGGGAGCGACGCTCGCCACTGTCATCGTGGACGTCTCTCATGCCTACTGGGTGCCGCTCACCGTGGCGTGGATCGCCAAGCCTGACCTGTCCAACACTGTGTCGCGAGTCACGATGCGCATCATCGGGACCATGATCGGACTCGTGATGGTGACACTGATTCTCGTCGTCGTCCGAGAGCTGCCGGGTGAGCCGGTCATCCTGTGCATCTTCGTCGGCCTCATGGGCGCGACGGCCCTCGCCTATCTCAACGCCAACTACCCGCTCGCCGTCATCGGCATCACCGGCTTCGTGCTGCTCGTCGAGCACGTCACAGGCGACGGAGAGCGCTACGACATCGTCGCCCGGCTCCTCGCGACGACACTCGCTGGTCTATGGGTGCTGCTCATCGCCTCGGTGCGCCCGCGGCGCACGGGATCCACAGCGGTCGCCGCGATGCACGCGACCACTGAGGCGCTGCGCGACTACGCGGCCGTCGTACGACAAGGCACGGACTCCACGTCTGCCCGGGCCCGGGTGCTCACCGAGCGCACCGCAGCTCTCGCCGCAGTGTCCGCGGCGACGATGGAGACCCCGGGCTTCTGGGAGCGTGCAGGCGATCGGGTCGATCCAGTGGAGGCCGCGGCCGTCGTCACCGACATCATCGGCGCCACATCATCGATCCTCGCGGAGGAACTGCTCGAGGAGCGGGGGCAGTCCGATCCGGCACTCTGGGACCGCATCGACGCCGAGCTCGATGATCTGGACACGCGCGTCGATGCACTGCGCACTCAGGTTGCCTCGGCGTAGTCGTGCTCCCCGGCGGACGAGTCGTCAGCCTGCGGGCTTGGGAAGCGTGGCGTAGAGCCCGTCCATGATCGGCGCGCCAAGTCCGCTCGCCATGTCATAGCCGCGGTAGGCCGAGCAGCAGCCGACGAGCTGAACCCCGTTGGTGCCCGACACGATGTCGAAGAATGCGGGCTTGGTCCCGGCCGCTGCGGAGTAGAGCCACGCATTGGCGAACCCGATGCTGGGGAATCCACGTGCCCGCTGGTGCCCGGACATCGCGGCCAGGTTGGCGCCGAGGAAGGGCGTCGCCCCGCTCGTGCCCCCGACGGTGAAGACCTCCCCGCCGTAGACGATCGGCCAGCCGGGTCGGATGGCTCCGAGGAGGGCGACGTCCGGCACGGTGCGCGGGCCGATCGGGGTCGC
>CAYYZU010000006.1:0-24275 GCA_964476205.1 uncultured Actinomyces sp.
TGGTGACCTCGACGCCGCGCTGAGCGAGGAAGCTGGCGACCTGCCAGGAGCGCGCACCGCTCTCGCAGATGACGTAGACATCACCGCGGGGGAGATCCTGCATGCGCACGGGGATGGTGGCCATGGGGATGTTGACGGCTCCGGGCACGTGCCCCGCGGCGTACTCGTAGGGCTCGCGGACGTCGACGACGGCGACGCCGCCCCGGCTGGCACGCTGGTGAAGGTCGGCCACGGACGTGGTCGGGATCTGCATGGGTCCTCCTCGTGATGAGGGGATAAATATACCCCTGGGGGTATACCGCGGCAACTCGGCTACGCCGCCCGGGCGCCTTCCAGCTCGCCCATGTCCTCCAGGGTGACCCCCTTGGTCTCGCGGATGTACTTCATGACGAAGGGGATCGACAGCACCGCAAAGACGGTGAAGATGCCGTAGGCCAGGCCCAGCGAGATACCGGCCAGCTCGGGAAATGTCGTCGACACCAGGAAGTTGGCGATCCACTGCGCCGACGCAGCGACGGCCAGGGCCGTGGCGCGGATTCGGTTGGGGAACATCTCGCCGAGGAGCACCCAGACGATGGGCCCCCAGGTGGCAGCGAAGAAGGCGACGTAGGCATTGAAGGCGATCAGTGCCACGACGTCGGGGCCATCGGCCAGCACCGGCTGCCCATCGGCGTTGACGGGAGCGGTGCCGAAGATCCATGTCAGCGTGGCCAGGGTCAGGACCATGCCCGCGGAGCCGATGAGGAGCAGGGGCTTGCGTCCGACTCGATCGACGAGCGCGATGGCGACGATCGTGAAGAGGACGTTGATACCGGTGGTGATGAGCGATGTCTGGAAGGCCTGGGACTCGGAGAATCCCACGGATTCCCAAATGGTGTTGGAGTAGTAGAAGACGGCATTGATGCCCACGAACTGCTGGAAGGCGCTGAGCATGATGCCGATCCAGACGATCGGCATGAGCCCGAGCGTGCGCCCGCGGATATCGGAGAAGCGGGGCTTGTGGTCGCCCTGGAGCGACTCCTCGATGTCGTGGACCATCGGCGTGACATCGACGGTGTAAATGGTGCCGAGCACCTGGGCGGCCTTGGCCGGCTCACCTATGGCGACGAGGTAGCGAGGCGACTCGGGAATGCGCAGCACGAGGAGCGCGTAGACCACCGCCGGGATGATCATGCTGAGGAACATCCACTGCCATGCCTCGAGGCCGAGGAGCCACGTGTTGCGAGCATTGCCCCCTGCGGCTTGAAGGACGAGGAAGTTGACGAGGCCGGTGGCGAAGATGCCGATGACGATCGCGAACTGCTGCAGCGACCCCATGCGACCGCGAATCGGTGCGGGCGCGATCTCTGCGATGTACATCGGCGCCATGACACTGGCGACGCCGATGCCCGCGCCGCCGATGAAGCGCCAGAGCATGAGGTCGACGACGCCGACGGGGAAGGCCTGGCCGATGGCCGCGACCAGGAAGAGCGCGGCCGCGACGAGCATGACCTTGCGCCTGCCGAAGCGGTCGGCCAGTGAGCCGGCGAACCACGCGCCGATCGCCGATCCGATGAGCGCGATCGACACGACGAAGCCGATGGCGATGTCACTGAGCCCGAAGAGCGACTTGAGTGCCCCCACCGCCCCGTTGATGACCGCGGAGTCGTATCCGAAGAGGAAGCCGCCCAGTGCCGCCGTGGAGGCAAGCCCGACCACCCTTCCGGTGCGGTAGTCCTTGACAGGTGCCGTGGTGCTCATCGCGCCTCCCTCATCGCCCCGGGTGGAAGGAAGGCTAGAGCCTGCGGCCGGACTTGGGGCGGGATTCGAAGCCGACCTACCTCGGCTGCGCGATAGCGCTACCCACGCCGGGAGGCCCGGGCACGACGAGGATGCGATCGTGCACCCACTCCTTCATCTCGCTCACGTGACTGATGACGCCGACGACGCGCCCTCGGGATCGCAGCGCATCGAGCTGGTCAAGCACGACGGACAGGGTGTCGGCATCGAGTGACCCGAAGCCCTCGTCGACGAAGAGAGTGTCGAGGGACACGCCTCCTGACTCCTCGCGGACGATGTCGGCGAGGCCGAGAGCGAGTGACAGCGACGCGTAGAAGGTCTCTCCGCCCGATAGGGATTCGGGATCGCGTGTCTGGCCGGTCCAGGCATCGAGAATGTCGATGCCGAGCCCCGCTTGGGCCCGGCCCGCGGCCTGCTCGTCGATGACGAATGAAAACTTGCCGCTGCTCATCCGCTCCAGGTGCACCGAAGCGGCCTCGAGGACCGACTGGAACCTCCTCTGCACCGCGTAGGCCTGCAGGGTGAGGTTGCGGCGATTGGCGGGGCTGCGAGCCGTGACGAGCGCGCCCAGGCGAACGGCCGCTTCTGTTGTCGCGCCCACGGCCTCGAGTCGAGCGCGCGCGGCGGCGAGCTCGACGAAGTGAGTCGTGAGGGCGGCATGGGCATCCGCCAGACGCAGGCGCCACGCGTCTGCTTGCGCGTGCGCGGCCTCGGCCGCCTCCCGAGCGGTCACCGCCTCGGAGAGTGCCGCCTCCGCGACGGCAGGGTCCGCGTCGATGGAGTGGCCCGCTGCCGCGCTCCGCGCGCGCTGAAGGGCCGCAGCGGGGTGGAGCGGCGCGGCGGGTGCACTGGGTGCGGCGCTCGCGGTGGCCGCCTCGCCCACCCCCTCGCGGTGGCGCGCCGTCTCCTCTGCGATGGCGTCGTCGTACGCGCGCGCCTCGGCTCGCGCTGCGGCCTCGTCAGCCACCAGGCCCTCAATGAGCGCCACGGACGTGGCGGACTGAGCGGTCAGTGACTCGAGGAGGGCGACGAGTCCGGGAACGCGCGCCTCAGCGGCCTGAGCCTCCAGGAGCGAGTCACGGGCCTCGGTGAGCAACGCGCCCACAGACTCCGCGGTCGCGCCGTCGAGCCGGGTGTCGATGACGGCGAGCTGCTGCTCGAGCGCCGCGAGTGAGGACCGTGCGGTGTCGAGGGAGGCGCCGGCATCCCTTTCGCGCTGCTCTGCGACATCCGCAGCCTCCTGAGCCCGGGCGACGTCGGCGTCGGATACGAGCGTCGCGCTGCTGTCGTGTGCGGGACGCGGATGATGCGTCGACCCACACACGGGGCACTCACCGCCCTCGACGAGCAGTGATGCGAGATGCGCCGCGCGCTGATCGAGCTGAGCGCGCACGAGATCGTGATGCGCCGTGCGCGCCGCCTGGAGCGCATCGCGGGAGGCCTGGAGCGCGTCGGCTGCGCTCATCACGCGCGCGCGAGTCGCTTCGACGGCCTGTGCTGTGGAGACGCGCTGGGTGAGCGCGGCCTCGAGTGCTTCGATGCGCTCGACCTCGCTGCCCCGTGCCTCGGCCGTGTCTGCGGAGGCCCGCGCACTCGCCAGTTGGGCCTCGGCCTCGCGTTGCCGCTCGGGAAGAGCAGCGGCATCGGCGCGCGCGGCCTCGATCCGATGCGCCAGCTCGTCGGCGCGCGCGTGACGTCGCGCGCGCTCTCTCTCGCGCTCCTCGCCCTGGGCCTCCCACGCAGCGAGGGGCTCTAGGCGCGTCCGTTGCGCGACGAGATCGAGGGCGAGTGAGCGCAGTCCGGCATCATCGAGAGCTGCGACCGCGGGGCCGGCAGCCAGGCTCGCCTGGTCGAGTGCGGCACGAGCCGAACGCGCCGCGTGGGCTGCTTCGGCCTTCGCCCGGGCACCATGCTCGTCCGCCTGACGCGTCTGGAGCGCTGCGCTCGTCTGCTCGGCTGCCCGGGCGGCCTCAGTTGCACGCTGCGCGATGTCGGCGAGCACAGCGTCAGGAGCGAAATCCTCGGATTCGGAGTCCTCGGATGCCTCGATCACCTCGGCGGCGCGCTCGCGCATCACGCCGAGGATGCGCTCGACCTCGGCCGCGGCATCCGCCCGCAATCGCTGCGCCTCGTCGGCACGCTCCTTGAGGTCCTCCTGCACGCGCTGGAGGAATCCGTCATCGATAAGGCCAGCGACGGTCTCGTAGCGCTCGCGGGGCTTCGCGCGCAGCAGGGTGTCGAATTCGCCCTGGGGGAGTACGACGAGCCTGCGGAATTGATCGGCGGTGAGACCGATGCGCTGCTGGAGGTAGATGCCGATCTCCCGGGCCTCGCGCATGTCCGGGATCGCGTCGTCGTGGACGCGGAGCGTCTGCGCGGCACGCTCGAGGGTGGTGCCCTCGCCTCGCGCCTTGCGGCGCTCGTAGGACGGGTTGCGGGTGATGGTGTGGCGCACCCCGCCGATGCTGAACTCCAGCGTGACCTCCGTGCGCTCGTCGGGATCGCACAGGTGGCTGCGCATGCGCGAGGCGTCGGACTCTGCTCCGGAGAGCGAGCCGTAGAGAGCGAACACGATGCCGTCGATGATCGTGGTCTTGCCCGCCCCGGTGGGGCCCTCGATGAGGAAGAGCCCCGACGCGGACACGGCATCGAAGTCGATGACCTGGCGCCCTCGGAACGGGCCCACGCCGGTGAGCGACAGGGAATGCAGTCTCACGAGGAGATCCCGCTTACGCGGATGCGCTCGACCGATGCGCGCAGCAGGTCGCGCTCCACCTGCTCGGGAGGCGTCGACGTGACGTGCTCGACGAAGGCTTCCGCCAGTGCGATGGGATCGCGCGAGACGCCGCCGGAATCCTCATGAGCGGCCACCGAGGGGAGTGCGCGCCGCTCGAAGGTGAGCTCGATCGCGTGGGGGAGCACGGCGCGCAGGCGCCCCATCGGGTCGTCAGGCCGGCGGGCATCGGTGAGCACCACGCGCACCCAGTGATCGGCGTACTCGGCGGTCGCGGGATCCGAGAGGAGTGCGTCGAGCTCGCCCGTCAGCGTGACGAGGGGACGGGGCACGGGTGCCGGAATGCGCTGGGCGGCGATCGGCCCGGAGGCGGGGATGTCGAGCAGCGTGACCGACTTCAGATGCGCCTCCTCGGAGAAGGAGAACGCGAGAGGGGACCCGCTGTAGGAAGCGGAGTGCGGCTCGGCGCTCACCTCCTGAGCGCCGTGCAGGTGGCCCAGGGCGACGTGATCCACCCCGGCGAAGACGGATGCGGGGGCGTCGCCGATGCCGCCGACGCGCAGGTCGCGCTCAGACTCGCTCACGACCGCGGCGACGCTACCCGTGATGAAGGCGTGCGCGGCCACGAGCGTGCGCACGTCACCGCGACCGGCGAGGTCGGCGCGCACGCGGTCCATGGCCGCGTCGAGCACGGCCGTGTGCGAGCGCTCGGCGCCGAGGGCTTCGCGGTGCAGGTCAGGCTCGAGATAGGGGATGCCGTACGCCGCAAGCACGACTCCGTCGACGCCCTCGACGAGGAGCGGACGCCCGATGTCGTCGATCGACGTGCGCAGGTGCAGTCCCGACTGCGCGAGCAGAGGCCCAGCGAAGCCGAGGCGGGTGGGGGAATCGTGATTGCCCGAGGTGACGAGCATCGGGCACGTGCGTGTGATGCCCACGACCGCCTCCTCCCACAGGGAGACGGCGGCCAGGGGTGGCACGGCACGGTCATAGACATCGCCGGCCACGACCACCAACTCGACCCGCTCGCTCTCGACGAGCCCGATGAGCCACGTGACGAAGGCGCGCTGGTGCTCCAGGATGTCGACCCCGTGGAACGACCGGCCCAGGTGCCAGTCGGAGGTGTGAAGCACGCGCACGCAGGCAGGCTAGCCGCCCGCCCTGACAGCAGGGCTACCCTCGACGACGTGCCGACGTACCGCGACATCACCACGGTCATCGACGGCTCGTGGCATGTGCCCCCCGGCTGGGCCCAGGGCCGCGGAGCCTGGGGTGGCCTCGGGGTGGGCATGGCCGTGCGCACGGCAGAGCATGCCGATCGCCTGCTGGCGCAGGACGGCGACGCCCGCCTCGTGCGCGAGGTGAGTGTCGACATGCTCGGGCCCGTGCCGGTGGGCGAGTCGCTCGTCCGCGAGGCGCCGCTTCGTGTCGGATCGGGCACGTCGGCCTGGCGCGTCGTCGTGGGGACCGAGCCCGACGTGCTGGTCTCGGCGAGCGTCGTGCTGGGTCGCGCGCGCGGCGGGGATCAGCCGACGATGGTCGATGAGCGGCTCACGCCACCGGCATCGCCGCCGTGGTCCGACGTCGCCGCCGTGCCGCTCGCGCCTCCGCTCGCGCCGGACTTCACTGAGCGGCTGGAGTTCCGTCCGCTCACCGGCCTGCCGTATCAGGGCCGGATCGAGGACGTGGTGTGCTGGGTGCGCCTGCCCGAGCCGGAGCCCTTCGACGCTGCCCTCGCTCTCGGCCTCGTCGACGCGCTGTGGCCGGCCACCCTGGTGACGCTGAGTGAGCCCCGGCCCATGGCGACGCTCACCTTCGCCGCGAGCCTGCTCGTGGATCCCGCGACCATCGATCCCGCCGCACCACTGCTGCACCGCGGCCGTCTCGTGTCACGTCGCGAGGGCTACGCCACCGAGACGCGCGAGCTGTGGACTCCCGATGGCCGACTCGCTGTCTTCAACACCCAGGTCATGGTGGTGATCAAGTGAGCGGGCCGCTCGCCGGCCTGCGCTTCGTCGAGATGGCAGGCATCGGCCCGGCGCCCTTCGCGGCCATGGTGCTCGCTGACCTCGGGGCGGAGGGCATCCGCATCGAGTCGCCCCGACCCGGGCTCATGCTGGGTGATCCGCTGCGCGACATCACGCGCCGCGGGCGCGCCGGCGTCGTCGTCGACGTACGCCAGGACGCGGGACGCGATCTCGTGCTCGATCTCATCGCCGAGTCGCACGTGCTCATCGAGGGCTTCCGACCCGGTGTCATGGAGCGGCTCGGTCTCTCGCCCGAGGCCTGCCTCGCGCGGCGGCCCTCACTCGTCTACGGGCGCATGACGGGGTGGGGCCAGGACGGACCCTGGGCGCGCACCGCCGGCCATGACCTCGACTACATCGCCGTCGCCGGAGTGCTCGCGCACATTGCTCGCCGCGACCAGCCGCCGACTCCTCCGCTCAACCTCGTGGGCGACTACGGCGGCGGCGCCATGCTCCTGCTCGTGGGAGTGCTCGCCGCGCTCTGGCATGCCGAGCGCACGGGTGAAGGCCAGGTCGTGGATGCCGCGATGGTCGATGGTGCGGCGCTGCTCATGTCGCTCTTCCACTCCATGTCGGCGATCGGCATGTGGAGCGAAGAGGCAGGTGTCAACCTTCTCGACTCCGGTACGCCGTTCTACGACGCCTATCGCACAGCCGACGGCAAGTGGCTTGCCATCGGGTGCCTCGAACCGCAGTTCTACGCCGAGTGGTTGCGCGTCTCCGGGCTCGATAGTGCCGACCTGCCCGCACAGTTCGACCTCACCGGCTGGCCGGTGCTGCGCGAGCGCTTCGCGGAGGTGGTCGCCACGCGCACCCGCGATGAATGGGCCGCGCTCGTCGATGGCACGGATGCCTGTGTCGCGCCCGTGCTGTCGATGTCCGAGGCACCCGCGCACCCCCACCTCGCGGCACGCGGGACGTTCGTCGAGGTCGACGGCATCGTCCAGGCGGCGCCCGCCCCGCGCTTCTCGCGCACGCCCGCGGACAGCCCCGGCTCGGTCCTCGCCTCCGATCGTCGCGCACTTCTTGATTGGGGCATCCACGAGTCGCGGATCAGCGCGCTCGCGGCGGACGGCGTGCTCCCCGACTGAGTAGCGTCGACCCAAGTGGGTCGTCACCTAGCCCGTGCGACACGAACTTCGAGCAGAGAAGGCCACTTTTCGACCTTCTCCGCTCAAAGTTCGTGGTGATAGCAGCGTTTGAGTCGTGTGCGCATGCACCTATTCGCAGATGCCCCGGGCGGCGTGCTCCCCGACTGAGCTGCTACGCCGTCCACGCGTCGAGACGGGGGAGAAGCAGGGCGAGCTGCGCGTCGATGTCGCGAGCGCACGTGACGAAGTCGGCCACGTCGCCCCCGGCGGGGTCGTCCACCTCGGTCCACCCACGCGGATCCTCGGCGGCCAGGTCGGCACCGGGCCAGTCCGGGAGCAGCAGCCGGGGCAGCGTCGCCGTCCGTACGGCGGCCGCGGGGTCCATGCGGCGGACATGCATCACGTGATCGGCCTCGAACGCCACGACGAGGTCGGCCTCGGCCAGGTGCTCGCGTGTGAGGGTCACGCTGCGGTGGCCGGGTGCGCTCACGCCCACGGACTCCAGTGCCGCGAGAGTGCGCCGGCTCGAGGGCAGGCCGGGGATCGCCCAGGTGCCGGCCGAGTCGATGCGCCAGCCGGGTCGCTCGCGTCGCACGAGGCAGGCGGCGATCACCGAACGTGTGGCGTTGCCGGTGCACACGAAGAGCACGTGGGGCGGGGGCACACCCTCGTCCTATCACGCGGTCCGCAGGTCGCTAGCCTCGCCACGAGGAAGAGGAGGGCCCATGTCGGGTATCTGCGAGGGACGCGTCGTCATCATCACGGGCGCCGGCCGGGGAATCGGCCGCGAGCATGCACTGGCGTTCGCACGCGAGGGGGCACGCGTCGTCGTCAATGACCTCGGCGGCTCCGTTGACGGGGCCGGTGCAGACGCGAGCCCCGCGCAGCAGGTGGTCGATGAGATCCGTGCCCTAGGAGGCGAGGCCATCGCCAACACCGACAGCGTCACCGACTACGCCGGAGCCGGTCGCATCGTCCAGGCCGCTATCGACGCGTTCGGCGGCCTCGACGTCGTGGTCAACAATGCCGGCATCCTGCGCGACCGGATGTTCGTCAACATGACCGAGGAGGAGTTCGACTCTGTCATCGCGGTCCACCTGCGCGGGACCTTCGCTGTGAGCCGTCACGCGGTCGACTACTGGCGTGCACGCGCCAAGGCGGGCGAGACGAACGACGCCCGCATCATCTCCACCTCGTCGCCGTCCGGGATCTTCGGCAACATCGGCCAGGCCAACTACGCCGCAGCCAAGGCGGGGATCGCCGCGATGACCATCGTGCTCGCTGATGAGCTCGGGCGCCTGGGTGTCACGGCCAATGCGATCGCCCCCGTCGCCCTCACGCGCATGACGGAGGGGCTGCCGCTCTTCGCCGAGATGAGCGGCGTCGAGGCCAATGAGCAGGGCTACCACCCTATGGATCCGGCCAACATCTCCCCGCTCGTCGTCTGGCTCGGCTCGCCGTTGTCGGCGGGCGTGACCGGGCGAGTCTTCACCGTCACCGGCAACGAGATCGGTGTCGCAGAACCGTGGATCAAGGGCCCGGTGGCGAGCAAGGACGGTGCGCGCTGGTCTCCCGCCGAGCTCACCGACGTCGTGCCGGGACTGGTGACGGACGCGCGAGGCAACTCCGACATGTTCGGCAACCCGCGCGCCTGACGCCTCCTGCAGCTCGATTACTGGAGTTCGATGCGCTCCGCACGCGAGAGCACGCGCTCGACGTACTGCTCGGTTTCGGGGAACGGCGGCACGCCCTCGTAGCGCACGACCTGGTTGAAGCCGGCGTTGTACGCGGCGAGGATGTTGCGGAGTCGGTCGCCGGGTACGTCGGCGACGAGTTCGGCGTTGACGCAGTTGAGCTCGGCAGCCGAGTGGATGGCGTCGACGGGGTCGTAGATGTCCCGGTCGCCGTCGCTGTCGCCGTCGACGGCGTACTGCTCCCAGACCTCCGGCATGAACTGCGCCAGGCCGGTAGCCCCCGCAGGGCTGACTGCCCGGGGATCCCAGCTGCTCTCGGAGGCAAGCTGCGCGGCGAGGACCTGGGCCGGCACCACGGGACAGCGCTCGGCAGCCTCGACGATCACGGGACGGAGCTCCTCGGGCACGACGACGGTGCGCTCGCGGATCAGGTCTGCACCGCCCAGGGCGACGAAGGCTCCGGCGGCGGCGACGATGAGGAGCACCGCGGCCGCGCCGGCGATCGCCAGGCCCTTGAGCATCCGTCCACGGTAACCCGAGACAGTCGGCGATGACCGCCTTAGGCGGCTGACGTGACCGCGTGCAGTGCTGCTGACAGGCAGTCGACGAGGAAGTCCGGATCGGTCACCGCGGCCGGGTCGATGGTGATGCCGAGGAACGCCGTGCCGTCGTAACTCATGAGCGCAACGTTGAGGGCGGCGCCGCCCTTGGGCGCGAAGGGCACGAGGCGCGTGACGCGCGCGCCAGCGACGTAGACGGGGAACGGCGGCCCGGGGACGTTGGTCGCCGCGACGTCCGTGCCCTTCATGAGCCCGCCCGCGATGGTCGTGGCGAGCGGATTGGGAAGCGTGCACAGCAGGCGATAGACGATGGTGGAGACGGGCAGCGCCGGCTCGGTACGCGCGGCAAGGAGCACCGGATGCAGCTCACGCATGGTGTCCTGCGGTGTCGCACCCACGAGAGGCAGGGCGAAGCGCGCGGGCACCCAGGCGTTGCCGCCCGACGATGTGCCTCCGGCAGAGTCGGCGTCAGTGCGCATGTTGACGGGCATGTTGACGCGCAGGGCATCGACCTCGACCCCGAGACCGGAGTGGTAGGCGCGCAGCCCGCGCGCGACGACCGCCATGAAGGCGTCGTTGAGCGTGCCTCCGACCGACTTGCCTGCGGCCTTGAGGTCCACGAGCGGCGCGTGGAGCAGCGCGCACCGGATATCGAGAGATCGACCGGTCATCACGGGGCTCAGCGGCTCGCTGGCGGGAGCCAGAAGGCGTGCCGCCGAGGCGGCGAAGGCGCTCGCACCCTGCACTGATCCGACGGGATCGGCGAGGGCGCGCTGGGCGAGACCGACGCCGTGCGCCGCGATCCCCTGGAGGAGCCCGCGAGACTCGCGCACCTCGTAGTCCAGACCGTGGGCGAGCCGCTGCACTGGATCGAGTCGCTCACCGGGTTCGGGGGCCGCGGGCATCGGCCCGAGGTCAGGCGCATCGGGTGCCATGTCGAAGAGCGTCGCGGCCAGCATCATGCCGCCGACTCCGTCGGTGATCGCGTGATGCAGCTTGAGCACGATGGCAGCCCCATCGCCATCGAGCCCGGTAGCGACGGTGAGCTCCCAGAGCGGCCGGTCGCGGTCGAAGTCCTGCTCGGCGGCGCGCTCAGCGATCCGCATCGCGCCGCGCACATCCTGCTCGCCGGGCGGCAGCGCGACCCAGCGCAGGTGGTAGTCGAGATCGAAGTCCGGGTCGGTGACCCATCGCGGCGGGATGAGTGACACCGGGTTGCCGATGACGCACTGGCGCAGCTTGGGCACGACGCGAGTAAGCCGCTCGACGCGCTCGGTCAGCGCGCGTCGGTCAGGCACCGACTCGGTGGTCACCATGGCGACGATGACCGAGCGCAGCACGGGGTCGTCCTCGATACCCCACATCACGGCATCGAAGGCACCCATGCGCTCGTCGTGGCTCACCTGCGCTGACCTCCCATGGCCCGATATTCGGGCTCCCCCGACCGTAGTCCGCGCGTTCGGCTGGCGCGGGGGCTTACCGTGAATCCATGACCGCCCCGCAGCCCGGCTCCGCCAACCTTCCGGCCAAGGGGGTCGATCTCGGCCAGGCCGAGGTCGAGTCCCTCTTCGCGCAGCGCCTCGCCGAGGCCTTCGCGGCGCTCGGCTGCTTCAACCTCGCCGTCTTCGGCAAGACCGGCGTGGGCAAGTCCACCCTGGTCAACGCCGTCTTCGGCAGCGACGTCGCGGAGACGGGGCTCGGCAAGCCCGTCACGCGCGGACTCGTCTACTACCGCCATCCCGGGGGGCTGCTCGGCCTCTATGACTCCGAGGGATTCGAGACGGGTACGTCGGGTGACGAGATCCTCGCCGCCCTGCGCTCGCGCGTGGCCGATTCACGGTCACTTCCGGTCGACCAACAGATCCACGCGGCCTGGTATCTCGTGCGCTGGTCGGATCGCCGCTTCGAGGATCGCCAAGGGGAGTTCGTGCGCGCGCTCGCGGACCTCGGGCTCCCCGTGATCCTGGTGATCACCCAGGTGCCGAGTCGCGACGGCGTCCCGCACCCGGAGGCGATCGAGCTCGCGCAGTACATCGAGTCGCTCGGGCTCCCGCTGCGTCCCGCGGGTCGCGCGCTGCTCACGAACGCTCTCGAGGATCCCTTCACGGCGTCGCCGGTCTTCGGGCTGCAGGACTTGCTCGACGCGACGTACCTCGTCGTGCCCGAGGTGGCCACGGCTGCGCTCACGGCGGTGCAGATCCTCGACTGGGAGCGTAAAAGACAGGCCGTCAAGACGATCATCAATCAGTCGGTTGCGGTCGCTGCCGGGGTCGGTGCGGCTCCCATCCCCTTCGCTGACGCTGCCATCCTGGTTCCGACGCAGGTGACGATGATCGCGAGGATCACGGCGGCCTACGGCCTCCCCGCTGATCGCTCGCGCGCTCTGGCTGCTGCCGGAGCTGTCGTCCTCACCGGGGGCGCGACCATGGCCGGCCGTTACATCGCGACCAGCCTGCTGAAGTTCGTGCCCGGTGGGCAGGTGGCGACGTCGGCCATCTCCGCCACGGTCGCGGGCACGCTCACCCGTGCTGTCGGCGGGGCGTGGGCCCGCGTATGCGAATACGCACTCGGCCTACCGCCCGACGAGCGGGATCGCTTCCTCGCCGGAAGCGGCCCGAAGGAACTCTTCATGGCGTACTTCTCGGGCAAGCAGCGCTGATCCCGGGCGGCCCTCGAGGGGCGCTGCTACCGTCGGCTCAGCCGACCCTGGAGGACCCATGCGCCGCGTATTCCTCATCGCCGCCGCCGTCGCCGGTGCAGCCGCGGGCGTCGCGGCCTGGCGCCGCTATCACGACACCGATCCGGTTGCCGAGCGCGCCGACGCCTGGGCGGACACCGTGACGACATTCGCGGGGCGCACCGCCACGGGAGTCTCCGGCGCTGCCGCCACGGCGGCTGACCTGGCCGACAAGGCCGCGCGCAGCACGTCGGAGGCGGCGCACTCGTCGTCGATCGTGCCGCCGGTCGTCGCGGACGCGGTGAGTGCCGCGGCCGCCAGCGCGGGAGCCGCGGTGAGCGATGCGGCCGAGGTCACCACCTCAGCTGCCGCTTCGGCGGCAACGGCGACCCAGGCGGCAGCCGCGGACACCGCCGAGGTCGTCAAGGGAGCAGCCGCTGCGGCCGCGGAGGAGCTCAGTGCGTCCGACGGCGCAGACGAGTCCGTGCAGTCGCCGGCCGCGAAGCCCGCCAAGAAGCAGTCGGCCAAGAAGGCCGCTCCCAAGAAATCGACGGCTGAGAAATCAACCGCCAGCAAGGCGTCAGCCAAGAAGCCGGCCAAGGACAAGGCCTCGGCCGAGGTGTCCGAGGGCGCAGGCGAAAGCGCGTCCTAGGGGACCGCTACTTGACCGGGCCCGATGAGACGGTCACGTCTGCCGACGCAGTGTCGAACGCCCAACTCGACACGGACACGGCGTAACTGCCGGCTTTGGAGGGTGCGGTGAGTGCCCCGGACGCGATCTTCACCTTGATCTTCCCGGCCGACAGGGTGCCGCTCAGGGCCAGGCGCAGGGTCGCGCTGCCGTCCTCCTGCTCCCAGCCGCACTTGGTCACCTCGACGCCGGCATCGACCACCGCGACGGATGCCGGGCACGGCCCGTCGGCGTAGGGCACGCTCCTGGCCGCACGAAACCCTTCGAGGGTCACGTCGAAGGAGATATCCGCGTAGGAGGTCTGCGTGACCTTGGCCACGATGACGGCAGCGGTGGGCGCCTTGGCGTAGGGGGCACTCAGGCGCACGGAGGTGAGCTTCGCCGACACGCTGGCCGTGGCAGGCGGGGCAAGGGCGATGCCGAGAGCGAGTGCGCCCGCGATGGCGAGGCTTGGGGTCAGTCGTCGCACGGAGGCCTCCGGGAGGATCGATGTGGTTCCAGGTGGGGATGTGGTTCCAGGTGGGTCGGTGTCCGAGGGCACGCAGTCTGGCAGGACCGGCTCGGCTGCGGCAACCGTGACGCGGGTGCGACCCGGGAAGGATTTCGCGGTCGCGGGCGTTGGATAGCCCTGAGAACATTGCGCGTCAGGAGGAACCATGAGTGATCGGACCAGTGATCGACCGCTGGTGACCTGGTACGGCGAACCCACCCCGGTGGACGGCCGCCAGGTGCTCGTGCATGCCTTCACGGGCTTCCTCGACGCCGGCGGGGCCACGGCGATGGCGGCACGCCTCCTGCAGGAGCGCGAGCATCGCCTGCTCGCCACCTTCGATATCGATCAGGTGCTCGACTACCGAGCCCGTCGTCCCGTGCTGACCTTCGTCACCGATCACTTCGCTGCGGTCGACATGCCCCAGATCTCTCTCTACGAGGTCATCGACGCGGCGGGCACGCCCTTCCTGCTGCTCACGGGCCCCGAGCCTGACTACCAGTGGCAGCGCTTCACCGACGCCGTGCTCGGCCTCGTGCGCGAGACCGGCACGCGCCTGACCGTGGGCCTCTCCGCGATCCCGTGGCCCGCGCCGCACACCCGCCCGCTGGGCGTGACGATCCACGGCAACGTGCCTTCTCTCGTTGCCAGCCCGCATGCCCTCGCCGGCAACATCCAGGTGCCCGGTCACATCGGAGGCCTCCTCGAACTCCGCCTCGGTGAGGCGGGCGAGCAGGCCATCGGCATCGCGACGCACGTGCCCCACTACCTCGGCCAGTTCGAGTACCCCGCCGCCGCGATCGCCTCGCTCGAAGCGCTGAGTGCGGCCACGGGGCTCGTTCTCCCCGTCGACGACCTGCGTGCGCCCGCGTCCCGGGCAGAGGGCGAGATCGCCCAGCAACTGCAGAACAGCGAAGAGTTCGTGACGATCGTCCACGCGCTCGAGCAGCAGTACGACCAACTCGCGGCGCTCCGCGGCACTGCAGCCCCGGCCTCCAGCGGGTCGGACCTGGCACCTGGGGGCCAGGTGCCGTCCGGCGACGAGATTGCCGCCCAGGTCGAGCAGTTCCTGGCGGACATGCACGACCGGGAGTCCGGCGACCCCCGCGAGGGATAGTCCGACGGGGGTGGCCTCGCGGACTCGAGCCACCGCGGTTATGGGCGCCGGCTCGGTGCACGAGGGCGGGTCGCAGCGCCTCGGCCCACATGTGAGACTGGTGTCCCTGGGCGCCCGCCGAGGCGCAGGAGGGACCCGATGAGCGACCACGCACGCGGCGGCAACGCGTCCTTCCGCTTTGCCGACACCGCAATTCTCTCGGTCAGCATCGCTGAGGCGCCCATCGTCGTGACCTCGGCCGAGATCGATGAGGCGCTGTCCGACACCTACGCCCGGCTCGACGTGCGCCCCGGGCTCCTCGAGGGCCTCGCGGGCATCGTCGAGCGTCGCTGGTGGCCCGAGGACGTGACCTTTGCCGACGCGGCCGCGATGGCGGGAGTGAAGGCCCTCGCCGATGCCGGCATCGAGGCCGACCGCATCGGTCTCCTCATTGACACGTCCGTGTCGCGCGCCCACCTGGAGCCCTCGGCTGCCGTCGACGTGCACCACCAGCTCGGCATGCCCTCGCACTGCCTCAACTTCGACCTCTCCAACGCCTGCCTCGGCTTCGTCAACGGCATGCACCTGGCCGGGACCATGATCGACGCGGGCCAGATCGACTACGCGATCATCGTCGACGGAGAAGGATCGCGCGGCCTGCACGAGCGCACGATCGAGCGCCTCCAGCGGCCTGAGACCACCGCGGCCGACATCTTCGAGAACTTCGCCTCGCTCACGCTGGGCTCCGGCGGGGCGGCCATGGTCCTGGGCAGGGCCTCCGAGCATCCGGAGGGACACCGCTTCGTCGGAGGTGTCTCCCGGGCTGCCACCCAGCACCATGAGATCTGCGTCGGGGATATGACGCAGATGCGCACGGACTCTCGGGCCCTCCTCGAGGCCGGCCTGGAGTTGTCGACGGAGCTCTGGCAGGAGGCTGCGGAGTCCTTCGACTGGAGCGACCTCGACTGCTACGTGATCCATCAGGTGTCGAGCGTTCACACGAAGGCGATCACCGCGGCACTCGGCATCGATCCGGCGCGCGTGCCGATGACCTTCCCGCGATACGGCAACATCGGTCCCGCTTCGATCCCCTTCACTCTCGCCCAGCAGGTCGACGACCTGCGCCAAGGAGATCGCATCGGCTGCCTCGGCATCGGATCGGGACTGAACGCCAGCGTCATCGAAATCGCCTGGTAGCACTCACGACACGATGAGCGCCCGCACACCCGACCTCCCGGGCCTCGATCCCGCCTGGTCTCGCACCGTCGACATCGGTGGCGTCTCGATGCACGTGCTCGAGCGACCGGCACGAGGCATCCCTCGCGTCACGCTCCTCGCCGTGCACGGCAATCCCACGTGGTCCTACCTCTGGCGGCGCCTCCTTGCGGAGGCCCCCGAGGACTGGCGCGTCATCGCCGTCGACCAGATCGGCATGGGCTATTCCGACCGCCCCCACGGGATGCGGCGTCTGGGGGACCGGGTCGCGGACCTCGGTCGGTTGACCGATGCCATGGGGGTGACCGGACCCGTCGTCACGGTTGCGCACGACTGGGGCGGCCCCGTCTCCTTGGGATGGGCGCTTGCGCACCGAGACGTACTCGCGGGCGTCGTGCTCGCCAACACCGCGGTCCATCAGCCCGAGCGTGCCCCGGCCCCCACGCTCATCCGCCTGGCCCGGTCGCGCCCCCTGCTCGATGCGGTGACGCGTCGCACGCCCACCTTCCTGCGTGGCACGACGGTGATGTCACGCGATATGCCCGCTGAGGTCGCGCGAGCCTTCCGAGCGCCGTACCCGGATGCAGCGAGCCGGGCCGCCATCGGTGACTTCGTCGCCGATATCCCGCTCTCGCCCGAACATCCGAGCGCCGCAACCCTCGACGCGATCGCCGAGGGAATCCGCTCGCTCGACGTGCCCGTCCTCCTGGCGTGGGGCTCGGACGATCCGGTGTTCTCCGACCGCTACCTCCGAGACCTTCGGGCACGAATGCCGCACGCGGACGTCCATCGCTACGAGAAGGCCCGACATCTCGTCACCGAAGACGCACCCGCGTGGTTCCCCGATGTCTTCGCCTGGATCGGGAATCGGGTGCTGGATGTCGACACATCGGCGCAGGAACCCGACTCGGCCGCCGTTATCCCGATGGGTCAGGCACTCGAGGATCGCGCGGGTGGGCCCGGCGTGGCCCTGGCCGACCTGCGCTCCGACCGCCGGGTGAGCTGGGCGATGCTCGCCACGAGGACTCGTGAGATCGCCGCGGGCCTGGTCGACATGGGCGTGCGACCTGGCGATCGCATCGCGCTGCTCGTCACTCCGGGTGCCGATCTCATCGCATGCGTCTACGCCGCATGGCGAATCGGCGCGGTCGTGGTCGTCGCCGACTCCGGGCTGGGCGTGCGTGGCATGCGTCGTGCCCTGCGCTCAGCCGAGGCGACGCATGTCGTCGGGATCCCTGCCGGGCTGGGCCTGGCACGCACGCTCGACCTTCCGGGAGTGCGCATCCTGGTAGGCCGCACCGGTCCGGCCACGCGCGTCCTCGGTGCCGATGCTTCGCTGGCCGAGGTGGCACGCCGCGGCCGCGCCTACCTTGCCTCGGCGGACCTGCCGGCTGTCCCGTCGGGAGACGCGGATGCCCTGGTGGCCTTCACCTCGGGCGCGACCGGCCCTGCGAAGGGAGTGGTCTACACGCAAGCCAGGCTCGCGCATCTGCGCGATGCCCTGCGCCGCGCGTACTCCATCGGGCCCGATGACGCCCTTGTGGCGGCGTTCGCACCGTGGTCGGTGCTCGGTCCGGCACTGGGTATCCCGTCAGCGATTCCGGACATGGATCTCACCGATGCCAGCACCTTGAGCGCGCGCGCTCTCGCGGACGCCACGGCAGCAGTGGGCGGCACTCTCGCGTGGGCATCACCGACGGCGGTGCGCGCCGTCGTGGATTCCGGCGATGTCCTCGACACGCACCAGCGTGCGGCTCTGGGTCACCTGCGTCTGCTCCTGGTCGCGGGCGCGCCGGTGCCCGTCGAACTGCTCGAGCGTGCCTCGGCCCTGCTGCCCTCCGCGACCCTTGCGACGCCCTACGGCATGACAGAGGCGCTGCCGCTCACGGAGGTCACGCTCGATGAGCTCCGCGCGGCCAGCGGTCGGGGAGTTCTCGTGGGTCGCGCGCTCGAGGGCGTCGACATCGCGATCGCGCCGTTGGACTCCGCGGGAGTGCCCGCGGCCGATATCGGACGCAACCCCGGCACGACTGGCGAGATCGTCGTGCGATGCGCGTGGATGCGCGACCGCTACGACCGCCGCTGGGCGACGCAGCATCGCGCCGACTCGCCGCGCGGGTGGCACCGGACCGGAGACGTGGGCCACTTCGATGAGCAGGGCCGCCTCTGGGTCGAGGGGCGCCTCGCGCATGTGCTCGTCACTGCGGACGGGCCCGTCACGCCGGTGGCAGCGGAACTCGTGGCCCAGCGCGCGGCCCGCGTGCCCTTGGCCGCGCTCGTCGGTGTCGGCCCCTCCGGGGCGCAGGTGCCCGTCGCCGTTCTCCTCGCCCCCGGACCCACCCTGGGGCTCGCCGACGCCGATCTGACCTCGCGCGTCCGCGGGGCCGTGCGCGAGGCGACGGGGCTCGACCTGGCCGCCGTCCTCACGATGCGCTCGCTGCCCGTCGATGTCCGACACCGGTCGAAGGTCGATCGGATCCGCATCGCCCGAGAGGCGGCCGCCTACCTGGCGGGGGAGCGCGGGGATGGCTGAGCGCATCGCCGTCACGGGGGCCTCCGGTGTCGTCGGGGGAGCGGTCGCGCGCTCCCTGCTCGCGCGTGGCGACGAGGTCGTGGCCGTGCAGCGCGGACCCCTCCCCGCGGGGCTCGCAGAGCTCGGTGCGCGGGGTCACCGCGCTGATGTGGCGGGGTCTGTCGAGGCCCTCGTCGAGGCTTTCACCGGATGCGCGGCGATCGTGCATGCTGCTGCCCGCGTCGACATCACCGGCCCGTGGGAGGAGTACGAGCGCGTCAACGTCGTGGGCACCCGCAACGTCGTGGAGGCAGCCCGCCGTGCGGGTGTCGCGAGGTTCGTGCTCGTCTCGTCCCCGTCGGTGGCGCATGCGGGGCATCCACTCGTGGGTGCGAATGCCGAGGCGGCGGAGCCCGAGCATGCACGCGGTCACTACTCGCGCAGCAAGGCCCTCGCCGAGACAGAGACCCTCGCCGTCGCGGATGACCGCCTCGCCGTCACGGTAGTGCGCCCGCACCTGGTGTGGGGGCCCGGAGATACGCAGTTGACCGAGCGCATCATCGACCGTGCGCGATCGGGGCGCCTCGTCACGATCGGATCCGGAGCTGCGCTCATCGACACGACGTACATCGACAACGCCGGGTCGGCGATAGCGGCGGCTGTCGACCGAGCAGCCCTGCCGCAGGTACGCGGTCGCGCCTTCGTGGTGTCCAATGGAGAGCCGCGCACGGTGAGCGAGATGCTCACGCGCATCGCGCAGGCGGCGGGGGCCCCCGGCCCCTCGCGCAGCGTGCCCTTCCCCGTCGCGCGCGTGGGAGGGCAGGTGCTGGAGCGACTGTGGGAGCGGACGGGACGCGAGGGAGAGCCTCCGGTCACGGCCTTCCTCGCCGAGCAGTTGGCCACAGCCCACTGGTTCGACCAGCGCTCGACCCGAGAGGCACTGGCGTGGGCACCGGAGGTGACGATCGACGAGGGCCTTGCGCGGCTGGCGGCGGCCTACGGCGGCGTGGCTCCCGGATCCGGGAGCAACCGAGGGCTATAAAGAGCGAGACCCCTGGAAGCATGAGTTCCAGGGGTCTCGCCATGGATCCTGCCTGCCGGTCCCGCGAGGGGAAGTCGGGGGCGTCGCCCCTTCTCCGTCGCACCCGTTGCCGGGGCGCCTCCGGTGCGGCTTGCGCCGCTTCAGCCGATCCCGAAGCCTTGGACCGCCCCCGCGACACCGGGGTGGGGAGTTGCCTCCGATCGCGCCTTGCGGCTCGATCTCCTCGTGCTCCGATCGCTCAGTTTCCCTTGCGATAGGACAGTTCTATTCCTCTCGCGCAAGCAGCGCAAGGGAGTGTCGCGACATTTTCAAAAAACTTGACTACCTCACGTCACAGATGACTCGATCGGTCACTCCTTCCACGGCAGTGCGGGGGTTGCAGGCCCACGCGAGACCGTACGCTCGGGAGATGACCGCCGTGACCGTTGCCGGGCAGAGGGGTCCACGGGCGCACGGCAGCATCACCTACCTGCACGGGGTGGGAGGCGCGCGGCCGGGCTGGTGGCGCCCGCTCACCCGAGCGCTGGGCGGGCTCACCGTGGACTTCGTCGCACCGGCATACGAAGACCTGCTCATGACGACGGGCCGGGTGCACGCCCGCCGCGAGACCAGTGACGCGACCGTGCCGGGCGATGAGGACCGCCGCGCATACGTCGATCGCCAGCGTCGCCTGCTGGACCTCGTCGACGCAGTCGGGGAGTCCACTCGACGTGCATGGCCCGCGGGGCTGCCGCATCCCGCTTCACTCGCCGATCGCCTGCCTCTTGCCTCGATGTTGCGCGCTCCCGTGTTCGGCCTCGATCAGATGGGCCGCTATCTCGACGACGACGCTCGGCGTGCGGCGGTCCTGCATCGCGCCGCCCACGCGATCCTCCGGGCGCCGCGACCGCGCGTCGTCGTGGCTCACTCCCTGGGGTCCGTGGTCGCGTGGGACCTGCTGGCAGACCCCCGGATCGACATCGATCTCCTCGTCACTCTCGGGAGCCCGCTCGCGCACCCGGCCATCCAGGCTTCTGCGGCGGCATTTCCCTATCACCGCGTCGGCGCCTGGCTCAACGTCGTGCACCTGCTCGACCCGGTGCCCGCGGGCCGGGGCCTGCGCGATGCCTTCCCCGCCGCGTGCGACGCCTTCCTCTCGCCCGTTCCGGACCTGTCGTCGCCGGGCAGCGCCCTGTCGCGTGTGGCGGCAGCCGTCGCGGGAGCGGCGACCTCTCACCTCGACTCGAGCTACCTTGTCTCACGCACCGTGCTCGCTGCCGTACGCGAGGCTATGCACGTGGCCACAGGAATCAACACTCCGATGCGGAAGGCGGCATCATGACAGCCTGGCGCACCTACTCCGATCCACCGGAGTCGGACCCGAGCCTCAGTCGATCGGAGCGCAAGGCGCGCGCGCGTGCACGGCGCGATGAGATCGGCTTCGCCGATGCTCTGCGCACGGCAGGTTCCGGATACGTCGTATGGATGTGCGCGGATGCACTCGACGCGGTAAACGGACCTGCGGGGACGGTGCTCGATGCCGCCCACGTCGATGACTGCCTGCCCGGCCCATGGGAGAGCGACCTGCTCGACCTGGCTGCGCTCCAGGGGATGGGTGGTCGCGCAGCAGAGGCGATGGCAGAGGGCTACCAGCGGGGCATTGCTGCCGTTGCCTCGGAACCCCTTCACGCAGCCAGGGTCGAGGCGCTTCGGCGTTCTCGCGCGCTTGCCAGTTCGGTCGCCCCGGCGGCCGCGCAATCATCGCTGACCGCCGTGCGTCGGCTCGTGTCTCCAGGGGCGCGCCTGCGCCATGACCGCATCGCGGCGCGGTGGGGCGGTGCGGCGGATCCGGTCGCCGATGTCGGTGCGGAGATGGCGCAGTACCGCGAGAGCCTCCCCGAGGCCGATGCCCGGCTGCTGACGCAGTACCGCGTCGCTGATTCCGTCGCGGGTGAGGACGGCCGGCTCCTGGTACTGCTCGCCCGCGGGTCGGATGGCGACGACGTCCTGCTCCTCGAGGCGGCGCCCGTGGAGCCCTCGACGCGCGAGGATTCCTTCGGGGCCTGGCGCGACGGCTCCGACGTGCAGCGCGTGCTTCTCGCCCGGGAGGCCGTGCCGCTCGTGCCGGCGGAGTTCGCCGGCTGGTCCACGAGTGCTGACGGTGCTGTTGCCCGGGTGTGGTCACGCGCACGGATGGCGACGGCGCACCCCGACCTCGGCGGCCGCCGCGCCAGCGCACGGCGACTCGGTGCCGCCCTCGGTCTCTTGCACGCTGTCAACGGCGACGCGGCGTCGCTCGCGGGCTACATCGGGCACTCGCGCAAGTTCCCCGCCGCGGTTCGTGACGCGGTGCTCTCCGTGCGCGCGGACTAGCTGCGTGACAGCACGAAGGCGTCCATGCCCCAGGCGATGGTGAGGTGTGCGACGACACCGGCGAGGATCGAGCGCAGGCGCAGGGCGAGGTAGCCCAGGATGAGGCCTCCGATGAGGCTGGACACCGCCTCGGGCATGGGCTTGCCCAGGTGCAGCAGGCAGTAGGCGAAGGCCATGACCGGCACCGCGTGCACGCCGAGCACGGGCTGGCCGGCGAAGACGAGGAAGCCTCGGAAGAAGAACTCTAGGGCGACGAAGGTCGCTCCGTAGGCCGCCTCGAAGAGCACCAGTGACCATCCCTCACCGCCGTAGAACGGGTAGGTGTCGAGGAAGCGCTGGTCGGCGGAGGCGAGCCACACGATCACCAGCGCGACCGGTGCAATAAGGGCAATGAGGGCGGCCTCGCTACGCACGAAGCGCACGGACAGCCCGTAACTGCGGACGGACTGTCCCGAGATGCGCGCGTACACCACGGGGACGAGGACGTAGATCGCGAGGCTGCTCCCTGCCCACCACAGCAGGTCCGCCCACTCGCTTCCGAAGGGCTTGCGCTGCGAGACGTAGAGCAGCACCGCGGGCGTAGCCCAGAGGAGGGCCAGATAGAGGGCTTCGATGCCGCGCAGGCGCCCCCCTTCGGAACGTGCCTGGATGACCGCGATGGCGGTGCCGGCGAGGGCCGGCAGGGCGAAGATCGCCAGGCCTACCGGCAGGCTCTCTTTGCGCCACTGCTCGACGGGAATGACCTCGTAGGCCACCCAGACGCATGCGAGTGCCGCTGCCGCGAGGCCAACCATGACGACAGCCGCTTGCCCGCCGTACTCGCGGCGCACCCACAGGGCCAGCAGCAGGACGGCGCCCCCCGCGACGGCGATCGCCTGCCAGGCCTCGAGCACCGGCCCACCCTAGGCGTCCTGGGGGTTGGACTACGTGGGAGGACTGCCTGTGGTTCGCGCCGCGCGCAGGTGGAAGCGGTGCTCGACCTTGCGGCCGATGTTGAATCCCTTGAGCTGAAGCAGCCACACGGACACGATCACCGCGACGACGGGAAGGATCGCGCCGAGGAGTAGCCACGTGCCGAAGGTCTGGGTGGAGTTGACCAGCCATTGGAAGTTCATTCCGAAGTAGCCGGTCATGAAGGTGATGGGCAGGAAGATGATCGACACGAGCGTGAGCTGGTTGATCCGATTGCCCTGCACTGCGCTCACCTGACCCTGATAGTCCTGGATAGCGGAGCGGATGTCCGAGCCGGCGCCGTCGATGCGCTGCACCACGTCATTGACGCACGCGGCATAGGTCTGAAGGGCCTGGCTCCCGGCTGCGTCGACTCCGGGGAGCGACGTGGGATCGACGAGTGACTCGCTGAGGTTCTCGGCATATCCGGGGATCGTCGTCGCGAGCGCCTCGATGGGGGAGCGCAACTGCTGAAGCTGGGTGATCTGCCCGGGGTTCGTCGTGACGATGATCTGGCCGTCCAGTAGTGCGATTTCCGTTTGGAGGCTCGTGAGCTGGCGATCGATGCTGTCGAGGATGAGCTGGAGGATCACGCCCGGCACGGGTCCGGGGCTGGCGAAGAGGGACTTGGCACGAGGCCCCAGGTCCGTGAGCGCTGCGGCGATCGCCTTGTCCGCTCCCTTGCGGATGGTGATGAAGCAGCCGGCATTCCACACGCAGTGGATGAGGACAGGAGTGTCTCCTGAGTCGGGCGCGGCGTAGGTGCTCCCGAGCATGTTGTCGCCGAAGGCCTGGAACATCCCGCTGGAGTAGGTCCGCGTCGTGTACTGCGCGACGATCTCGGTGAATCCCATGCCCTTCAGCAGGGCGAGCACCTGAGGGTCCTGGGGGCCGGACGGGATCACGTCGATCCAGGCGTACGGCGTGGACGTCGACACCGCCTGGGTATCGGAGGGGTCGAAGGGGCGCTGCGTGGTGCCGTCGAAGATCGTGGCCTTCATGTCAGGCGTGCAGCGCCCGTCGGAAGGCGGCGATGCGCGCCTGCCAGATGCGCTGGCTCAGCTCCGCCTGCGGCGCGAACACCTCGGAGGCGTGATACGCGCCCGGATAGACATGGAACTCCGTCGGCACCCCGGCCTGCAGGAGGCGGGCCACGAAGGCGATGTCCTCGTCGCGGAAGAGGTCCATCTCGCCCACGTCGATGAACATCGGCGGAAGGCCGGAGAGGTCCGTGGCACGAGCGGGCGCGGCGTACGCGTCAGCGGGCTTGCCGCCGAGGAACCACGACCAGGCCTCGATGTTGCCCGCGCGGTCCCAGATGCCCACCTCAGTGATCTCGTGGGTGGAGGGAAGCTCATTGCGGT
>CAYYZU010000007.1:0-1192 GCA_964476205.1 uncultured Actinomyces sp.
CCATGTGCGGGATCGTGGGCTACGTCGGTGAGAAGCAGGCACTGGAGGTAGTCGTCGAAGGCCTGCGACGCCTGGAGTACCGCGGCTACGACTCCGCAGGGGTCGCCGTCGTCACGGGCGACCGACTCGATGTCCGCAAGAAGGCCGGCAAACTGGCCAACCTCGAGTCACTCCTGGGGGAGGACCCGCTCGAGGCCGCCACCATTGGCATCGGTCACACGCGCTGGGCGACCCACGGCGGTCCGACAGACGTCAACGCGCACCCCCATGTGAGCGAGGACGGCACCGTCGCCGTCATCCACAACGGGATCATCGAGAATTTCGCCGAGCTCCGCGACGAGCTCACCGCTGCCGGGGTTGTGCTCACATCGGAGACCGACACCGAGGTCGTCGCGCACCTTCTCGCCGCTGAGCTCCCGCGCTGCGGGGGAGACCTCGCCGAGGCGATGCGCCGCACCTGTCGCCAGCTCGAGGGCGCCTTCACCCTCGTCGCCGTCGTCGCGGATGATGTCGATGTCGTCGTCGCCGCGCGCCGCAACTCACCGCTCGTGGTCGGCCTCGGGCAGGGTGAGAACTTCCTGGCCTCCGATGTGGCCGCGTTCGTTTCCCACACGCGCGAGGCACTCGAGCTCGGCCAGGACCAGGTCGTGCAGATCTCCCGCGATGCGGTCGTTATCACGGACTTCGACGGCAATCCGGTCGAGGCCAAGCCCTTCACCGTCACCTGGGATGCCGCGGCCGCCGAGAAGGGCGGCTACGACCTCTTCATGCTCAAGGAGATCGCGGAGCAGCCCAAGGCAGTCGCTGACTCGCTGCGTGGCCGAGTGGCACGCGACGGCCGCCTCCACCTCGACGAGATGCGCCTCACCGACGCAGAGTTGCGAGAGATCGACAAGATCGTGGTCGTGGCATGCGGTACGGCGTACCACGCAGGGCTGGTTGCGAAGTACGCCATCGAGCACTGGACGCGCATCCCGGTCGATGTCGAGCTCGCGAGTGAATTCCGCTACCGCGATCCCATCGTGGACGGTCGTACGCTCACGATTGCCATCTCTCAGTCCGGCGAAACGATGGACACGCTCATGGCGCTGCGCTACGCGCGCGAGCAGGGGTCGAAGGCACTCGCGATCTGCAACACCGTCGGATCGACGATCCCGCGCGAGTGCGATGCGGTGCTCTACACCTACGCCGG
>CAYYZU010000007.1:1292-23995 GCA_964476205.1 uncultured Actinomyces sp.
GCCCTTGAAGGCGCCCTGAAGCTCAAGGAACTCGCCTACATGCACGCTGAGGGCTTCGCCGCGGGCGAGCTCAAGCACGGCCCTATCGCCCTGATCGAGGAGGGCGTCCCGGTGGTGTGCATCGTCCCGTCACCCCGCGGTCGTGCATCGCTGCACGGCAAGATCATCTCCAACATCCAGGAGGTCCGCGCTCGCGGTGCGCGCACGATCGTCATTGCCGAGGAAGGCGATGAGTCCGTGACGCCCTACGCGGACGTGATCTTCCGAGTGCCCGCCGTCCCGACGCTTATGCAGCCGCTCGTGTCGACCGTGCCGCTTCAGGTCTTCGCATGTGCCATGGCGACCGTCAAGGGGCACGACGTCGACCAGCCGCGCAACCTCGCCAAGTCCGTCACCGTCGAGTAGTGCCGCAGGGATCATCATGAGGCCCGTGTACGACGTCGCCGCCGTGCGCGCGGCCGAGGAAGCCGTCATGGCGACCCTTCCGGAAGGCACGCTCATGGACCGCGCCGCGACGGGCCTCGCCGATGCCTGCGCCACCCTCATGCGGGACCTAGGCCTGCGCCTGTGTGGTGCCCGCGTCGTGCTGCTCATCGGCAGCGGCAACAACGGCGGTGACGCTCTCTACGCCGGTGCGCAGCTCGTGCGTCGCGGAGCACGCGTCGAGGCCGTGCTCCTTGGGGAGCACACGCACCCCGGTGGCCTCGAGGCCTTCGTCGCGGCGGGCGGCACCCTCGTGGCGGGCGATCGGGTCGAGAGCGCCCTCGCGCGCGCGGACCTCGTGATCGACGGCATCCTCGGGATCGGCGGACGAGGCGCCCTGCGTGACGATGCCGCGAGGTGCGCGGCCCTGGCATCTGACTCGGGAGCGCTCGTCGTCGCGGTGGACATCCCCTCCGGCGTCGATGCCAGCACCGGTGCGGTTGCCGATCCGGGAGCCGCGATCGATGCCGACGCCACCGTGACCTTCGGGTGCCTCAAGCCGGGCCTGCTTCTCTCGCCCGGTCGTGATCGCGCGGGCGCGGTCCTGCTTATCGATATCGGCCTTGACGACGCGCTGCCCCTGGCGGGGGTGCACGCACTTGATCCGCTCGATCTGGCTGCGGCCGTGCCGGAGCCTGGTCCCGAGGACTACAAGTACTCCCGAGGGGTCGTGGGCATCGCCGCCGGCTGCCCGCGCTACCGCGGCGCGGCGTTCATGGCGACGGGAGGCGCGCGCCACGGCAACGTCGGCATGGTGCATGTCCTTGACCGAGGTGACGGCCTGGCCCAGGCGCTCGTCGATGAGTTCTGGGACGTGGTGATCTCGTCCGCGGCTCCCGCCGCGGCGGCGCGTACGACGGCGTGGGTTGTCGGCCCCGGGCTTGGCGTCGACGCGGACGGGGAGCAGGTGCTGTGCAGTGTGCTTGCCGTCGACTCACCCGTCGTCGTCGATGCTGACGCGCTGCGCATGCTCCGCGAGACCGCGCCGATGGCCGTACTCGCCGCGCGTCATCGACCCACTGTGCTCACTCCGCACGAGGGCGAGTTCGCTGCCCTCGGCTATGCCGTGGGCGAGGGATCGTCGGAGGACCGTCTTGGGAGTGCGCGCCAGGCCGCACGCGAACTCGGGGTTGTCGTCGTCCTGAAGGGGCCCGGCACCGTGATTGCCTCTCCCAGCGGAGCGGCGTACATCGACACGTGGGGGATTCCCGATCTTGGCACCGCGGGCAGCGGGGACGTGCTGTCGGGGCTCATGGGGGCCTTGCTTGCTGGCGCTGCGGCACGCGACGACATCGATGACGACGCTGCAGCCGCGGTCGCTGCTGCCGCAGTGGGTCTGCATGGGCTCGCGGGCAGGCTGGCGGCGCAGGGTGGGCGCCCGGTCACCGCTCCGGACATCATCGCCGCGCTTCCGGACGCGATCGCCCTGGTGCGCCGCGGGGGCGAGGTCTGACATGACCGTGCGCGCCGAAGCGGTGATTGATCTCGCAGCGCTGCGATCGAATCTCGACTACCTCTCCGGCTCGGCGGTCGGCGGCCCCGAGGTTGCGCGCATGGTGGTCGTCAAGGCCGATGCCTACGGGCACGGGGCGACGGAGGTCGCGCGAGTCGCGAGGGACGCCGGTATCCGCTGGCTGGGAGTGGCGCTGCCGTCGGAGGCGCTGCAGCTGCGCGCGGCCGGCGATGCCGGGCGCATCCTCGCGTGGCTCTACGCGCCCGGCGACACTGATCTCGCAGCCTGCGTGTCCGCCGATGTCGACCTGAGCGTGGGAAGCCTCGGCATGCTGAGCGACGTAACCGCGGCCGCGGTGTCTGCCGGACGTCCAGCACGCGTGCACCTGAAGATCGACACCGGGCTTGGTCGCGGCGGTTGCGCACCCGACTCGTGGCCGGACCTGCTTGTAGCCGCGGTGGCTTCACCCCACATCGAGGTGGTCGGCCTCTGGTCCCATCTCGCCAGCGCGGACATCCCTGACGCCCCGGAGACGGACGAGCAGGTCGCAGCATTCGAGGACGCACTTGCTGCTGCCGAGCGGGCCGGAGTGCGCCCGGAGGTGCGTCACCTCGCGTCGAGCGGAGCCGCGCTCAGCCGTCCGGAGACGAGATATGACCTGGTCAGGCTCGGCATCGCGACGTACGGCGTCCCTCCCGGCCCAGCGATCGCCATGGGAGCCCTGCGTCCGGTGATGACGTTGCGGGCGACGGTGGCCGCGACGAAGCGGGTGCCTGCGGGTCACGGTGTCTCCTACGGCCTCACATGGCGCGCACCGCGGGAGACCACGCTTGCGCTCGTGCCACTCGGCTACGGAGATGGCCTACCGCGCACGGCGCGTGGGGCGCGTGTGCTCCTCGGCGGCGAGCAGCGACCGATCGTCGGCCGCATCGCGATGGACCAGGTCGTGGTCGACGTGGGAGACGCGCCTGTCTCGGCGGGCGATGAGGTCACCGTGTGGGGAACAGGTCACACCGGGGAGCCCACCGCGCAGGACTGGGCAGCCTGGGATGACACCATCGGCTACGAGATCGTCACGCGCCTGGGATCGCGCGTGCCGCGTCGCTACGTCGAGGGGTGAGCATGGCCGATCTGGGCAGGGGCGCCAAGGGCCTCGCAGCTCTCGGCATCCTCGCGGCCGGCGTCGCAGCGGGCGCCCTGGCAGAGCGACTCGCCACTCGTCGTCTGCAGCACCGCGAATTCGTCGGCATCGAGTCGGCCACGGGAGTCACGCACGAGGTGGTCACCGATGATGGTGTCGCCCTCAACGTGGTGGAGGAGATCGGCGACGTTCCCGCCGGTGCTCCCACCGTCATCTTCAGTCACGGCTACGGCCTTTCGCTTGACTCCTGGCCGGGCCAGCGCGAGGCATTGCGGGGTATCGCTCGCGTGGTGCTGTGGGATCAGCGCGGTCACGGCGGATCCGAGCGGGGAGTGCCCGGCACCACGATCGAGCGACTCGGCACGGACCTGGGCTGCGTGCTTGACGCTGTCGCTCCCGAGGGTGCTGTCGTGCTCGTCGGGCACTCCATGGGCGGCATGACGATCATGGCGCTCGCGGATCAACGCCCGGAGCTCTTCGGCACGCGCGTGCGCGGCGTGGCCCTCCTCGCGACGTCGGCCGGCGGCATCGCCGATGTCGATCTCGGCCTCCCACGCCCGGTGGCTCGACTCGCACATCGCGTCGCGCCCTCGATCGGCGCAGCGCTGGAGTCGGAGGGCCCGGTGTCGGCGCTCATCGAGAGGGCGCGGCGTTCGTCGAGTGATCTCGGCCTGCTCGTCACGCGCGCCTATGCCTTCGGCTCGACCGTGCCTCCCGACGGCACCCGGATCGTGGCGGATCTCATCAACGGCACGCCTGTTGACGTGCTCGCCGACCTGCTCCCCGCGCTGCAGGGGCACGACAAGACCGATGCCCTGCACGTGCTCGACCGCTGCGATCTGCTCGTCATGGTGGGTGACTCGGATTTGCTCACGCCCGTGGGTCACAGCTACGAGATCGTGCGCCACACGCCGTCCGCCGAATTGGTGATCCTGCCCGGGGTCGGGCACATGCTCACTCTCGAGGCTGTCGATGACGTCAATAAGCACCTGCGAGCCCTCGTCGAGCGCGTGGGCTGATGCGATCGCATCGCATGCGACTGGCCGATAGCGCGGCGACGCAATCCTGGGGCAGGCGTGTGGCCACGTACCTGCGCGCGGGCGACCTCATCGTGCTCACGGGCGACCTCGGCGCCGGCAAGACCACATTCACCCGGGGGCTCGGTGAAGGCCTCGGAGTGCGGGGCGCGGTCACGAGCCCCACCTTCGTCATCGCGCGCCGTCATCCCGCTGGAGACGGTGGTATCGACCTGCTGCACGTCGATGCCTATCGGCTCGGCAGTGCCTCGGAGGTTGATGACCTCGACCTCGATCTGGCCGGAGCTGTCACGGTCGTGGAGTGGGGTGCCGGTCGGGTGGAGCACCTCGCGGACAGTCGACTGGAAATCACGCTCGCTCCCGAGGGCGACGGCCGCGAGGCGATCGTGGCCGGCCACGGACCACGCTGGGATGAGGCGACCCTCGCCCAACTGATCAGTCCTGGACCTGAAGGTGAGAGTTCCTGACGGCCTAGGGTGGCTCCGTGCCCGTGCTCGCCCTCGACACCGCGACAGCCCTCACCACGGTCGCCGTCATGTCATCGTCGGGAGACGTGATCGCCGATGCATCGCATCTTGATGCCCGACGTCACGCGGAGGCACTGCCGCGCCTCGTGCGCGATGCGCTGGCCGCAGCCGGGACCGCTCCCACCGACCTCGATCTCGTAGCGGTGGGAGTGGGGCCAGGCCCCTTCACCGGCCTCAGGGTGGGAGTCTCCTTCGCACGCGCGACCGCGCATGCCCTGGGCATCCCGGCGGTGGGGATCATGACCCTCGATGTCATCGCCCGACGGTGGGCTGATGAGCAGACGGGTCCCTGCACGGTCGTCACGCGATCGCGGCGCGTCGAGGTCGCGTGGGCGGCGTACGACGTAGGGGCGAACGGGTCGTTTCAGCGGATCGAAGGACCGCTCATCCAGCCCGATCCGGGCTATCCCCGACAGGGCCGTGTCATCGGCGACGTCGATGGCGTGGACGAGCGCAGGCTTCCGGCCGCGGCAGATCTCGGCCGCTTCGTCCTCGAGCGGATAGCCGCGGGTGAGCCCCTTCCTGGCGACCGCGAGTGGCCCGAGGACTCCTCCGACGGATCGGGTGCGCCCACGGCCTCGCTCCTGGCCTCGCTTGTGTCACAGGGGCGCTGGCTCCTGCCGGCGCTCCCGCTCTACCTCCGGCGTCCCGACGCGGTGCCGGCATGAGCGCGATCGACGTGCGCGCCATGCGATGGTGGGACATCCCCTCCGTCATGGCGATCGAGGAGTCCGTCTTCCCCGACACGGCATGGTCGTCCGCGCAGTTCTGGTCCGAACTCGCTCACGACGACCGCACCTACCTCGTCGCGGAGAGGGCGGATCGCATCGTGGCCTACGGCGGAGTGATGGTGCGACCGCCCACCGCGGATATCCAGACCATCGCCGTCGATCCCGATCATCGGGGCCAGGGCATCGCACGTGACCTGCTCGATCGCCTGCTGCTCACTGCCGATGAACGCGACTGCGGCGAGGTCCTGCTCGAGGTGAGCGCCGACAACTCCGCTGCGATCGCGCTGTATGAGTCGGAGGGATTCGAGACCATCGCCCGCCGCACGTCCTACTACGGCCCCGGCCTCGACGCCCTCATCATGCGGAGGCGACGTTCATGAGCGAATCGCCCCTCGTGCTGGGCATCGAGACCTCCTGTGACGAGACGGGCATCGCGCTCGTCCGCGGCAGGACTCTCCTCGCCGATGCGGTGGCCTCAAGCGTGGACGAGCAGGCGCGCTTTGGCGGCGTGGTCCCCGAGGTCGCCAGCAGGGCTCACCTGGAGGCATTCGATGCCACCCTTGATCGGGCCACTGCCGAGGCGGGCGTGTCGCTGCGCGATGTCGACGCGATCGCGGTCACGTCTGGTCCCGGTCTCGTCGGCGCACTGCTCGTCGGCGTGAGCGCCGCGGAAGGACTCGCATTCGCTCTCGATCGCCCGATCTACGGCGTCAATCATCTCGCAGCGCACGTGGCCGTTGACCGACTCGTCCATGGCGACATTCCCGAGCCTGCCATCGCACTCCTCGTCTCGGGCGGGCACACGTCACTGCTGCGTGTCGACGACGTGACCCTTGACGTCACTCCCCTGGGCGCCACCCTTGACGATGCCGCAGGGGAGGCCTTTGACAAGGTCGCGCGAGTCCTCGGCCTGCCCTTTCCCGGCGGTCCCCACATCGATCGCGCAGCGCTCGAGGGTGACCCTTCGTCCATCGACTTCCCGCGTGGGCTCACCTCCGCCCGGGATGACGCTGAGCATCGTCTCGACTTCTCGTTCTCGGGCCTGAAGACCGCAGTGGTGCGTTGGCTCAAGGCTCGTGAGCAGGAAGGGGCGCCCGTCCCCACGGCCGACGTCGCCGCCGCGTTCCAGGAAGCGGTCGCTGATGTGCTCGTCACCAAGGCTCTGCGTGCGTGCGCGGACAGCGGGATCGAGACGCTGATCGTGGGCGGTGGCGTCGCCGCCAACTCTCGCCTGCGGGCCATGCTCGGACAGCGGGCTGAGCACCTTGACGTGCGCATTCCGCCGCCGCGGCTATGCACCGACAACGGCGCCATGGTGGCTGCTCTCGGTGCCGCCCTCGTGGAGCGGGGTCGCCCGCCGTCCCACCCTGGGATAGGAGCTGACTCCTCCCTGCCCGTCCAGGACATCGTCTCCTCAGTGGTGCGCAGCGGGCTTCCGGCGTCGCGCGCGGGTATCGTCGAGGGGTGAGCGATTCTCGGCGCGCCCAGGGCATGCTGCCTGGGCTGGCGATCGGCGTCGCCTTCCTCGCGGCCGGCTTAGGTGGATTCCTCGTCGGCTCGCTCACGGGGTCGCCTGAGCCCGCCTCCGCGACAGAGGCCGTGCCGGCGGCGTCGGCGAGCCCTTCCGATCCCTCTTCTCCCAGTGCCTCGGCCGCGCTGCCCACGCCCAGCGACGATGCCTATGTCGCAGCCCTCGACGATTCACTCCAGATGGGCAGCGAGACCCTGGCTGAGGGCCAGTCGGGCCGCAGCGATGCGAACGTCGCCAACTCCGACCTCGAGATCCTCAACTGGGTGGAGACCGACGACCCGGTGTTCTTCATCACCATCGACGACGGTCTCGTCGACTCCCCGGAGGTGCGCGAGGTCATCGAGCGCTACCAGATCCCTGTCACGGCCTTCCTCACCGAGTACGCCGTACGCGATAAGACGGACTACTTCGAGGCCGTGACGGCGTTCGGCGGGTCAGTGCAGAACCACACGATGGTGCACGGAGCGCTCAACGACTCCAAGACCGACGTCGAGTGGGAGATCTGCGAGACCCAGGATCGCTTCGAGAAGCAGTTCGGCTACCGCCCGTGGATGCTGCGACCGCCCTATGGCGCGGGTCCGGACGATCCCGAGGTGCTGAAGTACGCCGAGCAGTGCGGTATCAATCGGATCGTCCTGTGGAACGTCGTCGTGAGCGATGACAACAAGGTCGAGTACTGGGAGCCCCCCATCAAGGCGGGTGACATCGTGCTCCTGCACTGGGTCGATGGTCTCGACAAGGGTCTGGAGATGCTGATCGAACTGGGTGAGGCCCAGGGCCTCACGCCCGCACCTCTCGAGGACTACATCTGAGCACCATCGATCCGAGCGCCGTCGAGGATCTCTTCCGCGGCGGTGTCCTGCCCATCGACGGCGGTCTCGCCACCGAACTCGAGCAGCGCGGCCACGACCTCGGAGATGCCCTGTGGTCCGCGCGAATCCTGGCGGACCAGCCTGAGGAGATTCGCGCGGTGCACGAGTCCTACGTCGACGCGGGCGCGCGCGTCGTGGTCACCGCGAGCTACCAGGTGTCGCGCGAGGGATTCATCGCCGCGGGACGCACGGCAGCTCAGGCGGATGATGCCCTGCGTACGGCAGTCGATGTAGCGCGCGCGGCGACCGCCGGCCGTGCGGCATTCGTCGCGGCGAGTGTCGGCCCCTACGGCGCGATCCTCCACGACGGCAGCGAGTATCGCGGTCGCTACGGCGTAAGCCACGACCGGCTCGTCGACTTCCACCGCGAGCGGCTTGAGGTGATCATGGAATCCGAGCCGGACCTCCTGGCCATCGAGACGATCCCCGATCTCGATGAGGTGCGTGCCCTCGTCGGCGTGCTCTCCGACTTCTCCGAGGTGCCCGCGTGGCTCAGCATGAGCTGCGCCGACGGTGCCCATACGTCCGCGGGTCAGCCCATCGAGGAACTGGTCGCGCTCGTGGCGGGCAGCCCGTCGATCCGCGCCGTTGGCGTCAACTGCACGGCCCCCGAGCACGTCGAGTCCCTGCTCGTGCGCCTCAGCGATGCGGGCGCCGCGGCCCTGGTGGCCTATCCCAATTCCGGTCGCGCGTGGTCGCCCACCGCGGGATGGTCTGGCGAGGGGACCGACGTGGGCGAGGACCTCGTGGCGCGGTGGTGTCAGGTCCCCGGCATGGCGCTCATCGGCGGGTGCTGCGGCGTCGGCCCGGACGCGGTCGCGGGCATCGCACGCTCCCTGCGTGATTAGTGGCCCCGCGCGACGAGTGGACCCGCGCAACTAGGCAGTCGCGCGCTCCACAGCAAAGGCTCTGCCCTGCCCGGTGATCACGATCGTGACCGACGAGCCACCGGCGGGGCGGTGCCCCACGCGCCGGTCCCACTCCGACGCCGACACGCGTGCATCCGCGGTCTTCCACGTCACTGACCCTCGCCCCCGCAGCCATGCGCGCAGTTCGCGCGCCGCGCACGGAACTTCCTCGATCAGGCGCCACGGCCGCGCGAGGAGTGATTCGGGAGCCGCATCGGCGGTGAGCCATCCGCCGCCGTCGAGACGCCAGGCCCCGAGTCGCTCGGCGAGGTCCGCCAGGAGCTTCGCGCGAGCCACACCGGGAGTGGGCTCGAGCAGCAGCAGCCCCGGCTGGGCTGTCACCGGCCCCGTCCGGCCCGCCTCGGAGGCCGGTGTCTCCAACGATTCGGCCCGGTCGGCCACGACGGCGGTGGCTCGTCTCATTCCGCGCCCCAGGGGACCCAGCCACACGGTCGCTTCCACCGTCTCGCCTTCATGATCAATCCACTCGACATCGGCGCGCGGGGGTCCAAGGCGCGGGTCGAATCCCGGCGCGACCTTCGCCACGACCGGCATGCGCTCGGCGAGGGAGAGCACCCAGGGCCAGGGAGGCGACCAATCGGACGGGTCATGTGTCGCCCGGGTGCGCCCGCCGTCGATGCGCCGCGGACCACCCGGCGTGCGCCGTGCCGGATCGACGTAGGCCGCATTGCACGAGTCCAGGATCGATGAGTCGATCGAGAGAGCGTCTGTCTGCAGCACGCGCACCTGCGAGGCGTGTGCCGCGAGGTTGACCTCGGCGGCTTCTGCACGCCACGGGTCTCGCTCGATGGCGATCACATGGATGCCTGTCTCGGCCAGTGCGCGGGCATCGACTCCGAGGCCGCACCCGATGTCGGCCACGGTCAGATCACCCATCGGGTGGTCCGCGGCGAGGAGCCCGGCGAGGCGTGCGGCCCGGTAGCGCGCGACGTCCCGGCGCGTGGCCTGCTGGAGGGCCTCCTCCTCGAGGACCATGTCCGCTGCCCAGGGTCCGAGGCGGTCCTGGCCTCGGCGCTGGAGCCGCACCTGGGTGGCCAGGGCGGAGATGAGCTCCGGGTCGGCCTCCGGATGCTGTCGCCGAAGCCCGGAGAGGGCTCCGGGATCGGCCGTATCCGGGAGGGCGGCGATCAGCTGCCGGAGAGCGAGGGCGCTGGGCGTGACCAGGTCGCGGGGCGTGGTCCTGGTCACAGGGGGCAGGGTAGGCGCAGGGTGGGTGACGCGAGGGCGCGTGACCGAGGCTGGCACTCGGTTTGACGGAGTGCTAACCGGCCCCTACAGTGGTGTCTGGCACTCACACCCGGAGACTGCTAGGCCGGGGGAGTGCCAACGGGTCGAACCGGCACCGCGACGACGGGGCGACCACCTCACACCCAACTCAACCCGGAGGACATCACCGTGTCGGTCTCCATCAAGCCGCTCGAGGATCGCATCCTCGTCCAGACCCTCGACGCCGAGCAGACGACCGCGTCCGGTCTCGTCATCCCCGACACCGCAAAGGAGAAGCCCCAGGAGGGCAAGGTCCTTGCGGTGGGTCCGGGTCGCTTCGACGAGGACGGCGACAAGCGCATCCCGCTCGACATCAAGGTCGGCGACGTCGTCATCTACTCGAAGTACGGCGGCACCGAGGTCAAGTACAACAACGAGGAGTACCTCATCCTCTCGGCCCGCGACGTGCTCGCGGTTGTCGAGAAGTAGAAGTAGCTCCACCCGACGTGCGACGCCGGGTCCGTGAATCTCACCGACCCGGCGCGCGCGTGGGCATAGACATTCGCGACACCACTCACTTCGCATCTAGACGACGTAGGAAGTAGAAGGACCCTCCATGGCCAAGATCCTTGAGTTCGACGAGTCCGCCCGCCGCAGCCTTGAGCGCGGCGTCAACCAGCTCGCCGACACCGTGAAGGTGACCCTCGGCCCGCGCGGCCGCAACGTGGTCATCGACAAGAAGTGGGGCTCGCCCACGATCACCAACGACGGCGTGACCATCGCCCGCGAGATCGAGCTCGAGGACCCCTACGAGAACCTCGGCGCGCAGCTCGTCAAGGAGGTCGCCACCAAGACCAATGACATCGCCGGCGACGGCACGACCACGGCTACCGTCCTCGCGCAGGCCATGGTCAAGGAGGGCCTGCGCCAGGTCGCGGCCGGTGCCAACCCGATGTCCTTGAAGAAGGGCATCGACGCAGCGGTCGCCTCCATGAACGAAGCGCTCACGACGGCCGCCCGCGAGGTGCAGGGCCGCGAAGAGATCGCTCAGGTCGCCACCATCTCCTCCCAGGACGCCGAGGTCGGCTCGCTCATCGCTGATGCCTTCGACAAGGTCGGCAAGGACGGCGTGATCTCCGTTGAGGAGTCCAGCGTCGCCGAGATGGGCCTGGAGTTCACCGAGGGCATGCAGTTCGACAAGGGCTACATCTCTCCCTACTTCGTCACCGATGCCGAGCGCATGGAGGCCGTCCTCGAGGACGCCAGCATCCTGCTCGTCCAGGGCAAGGTGTCGAGTGTCTCCGAGCTCTTGCCGGTGCTCGAGAAGGCATCGCAGACGGGCAAGCCGCTGCTCATCATCGCCGAGGACGTCGACGGCGAGGCCCTGTCCACGCTCGTCGTCAACCGCATTCGCGGCACCTTCGCCTCGTGCGCCGTCAAGGCTCCGGCTTTCGGCGACCGTCGCAAGGCGATCCTCCAGGACATCGCCATCCTCACCGGCGCCCAGGTGGTCGCTCCCGAGGTCGGGCTCAAGCTCGACCAGGTCGGCCTCGAGGTGCTCGGACACGCTCGCCGCGTGGTCGTCACCAAGGACGACACCACGATTGTTGACGGCGGCGGCGACAAGCAGGCCGTGGCCGACCGCATCGCGCAGATCCGCCAGGAGATCGAGCGCACGGACTCCGATTGGGATCGCGAGAAGCTTCAGGAGCGCCTCGCCAAGCTCTCTGGTGGTGTCGTCGTCATCAAGGTTGGCGCTCACACCGAGGTCGAGCTCAAGGAGAAGAAGCACCGCGTCGAGGACGCCGTGTCCGCAACGCGCGCTGCGATCGATGAGGGCATCGTCGCCGGCGGTGGCACCGCACTCGTGCATGCGAGCAAGTCACTCGCGGGTGATCTCGGGCGCTCGGGTGACGAGGCCACGGGCGTGACGGTCGTCGCCAAGGCGGCTGTCGAGCCGATGCGCTGGATTGCCGAGAACGCCGGCGAGCAGGGTTATGTCGTCGTCAGCAAGGTCGCCGACCTGCCCGTCGGCCAGGGCCTCAACGCCGCCACAGGCGTGTACGAGGACCTCATCGCTGCGGGCGTCATCGATCCGGTCAAGGTGACCAAGTCCGCCCTCACCAACGCTGCATCGATTGCGGGCATGCTCCTGACCACGGAGGCGCTCGTCGTCGACAAGCCCGAGGAGGAAGAGCCCGCGGCGGGTCACAGCCACGGGCATGGTCACCACGGTCACAGCCACTAGTTCGCTTCATCGGGGCCGGTTCTTCGGGGCTGGCGCCCCGTCCGGGGCTAGCCTCGGAACATGCCAGTAGGGCCGGGGTCCGCGCAGCGCGCGGACCCCGGCCCTACTGGCGTCACCCTGTGGGCGCCGCTCCTCACCTTGTGGGTGGTGTGGGGGACGACGTACATCGGCACGTCGGCGATGGTTCAGTCGATCCCGCCGTTGCTGGGCGCAGGTTCGCGTTACCTCGTCGGTGCCCTGCCGTTGGTCGTGATCGTGCTGGCGACTCGCGGTCCCCGCTCCTTCCGCCTCACGGGGCGTCAACTGGTTGCGACCCTGGTCATGGGTCTGGGCATCATCGGCATCTGGGGCGCGATCGTGCCGCTGTCGCTCCAGCACATCCCCGGGGGGATTGCCGCGCTCATCGCCGCCAGCGTGCCCGTGTGGGTGGTGCTCCTACGCGCCCTCGCTCGCGAGCACGTCGGCGCGCGAACCGTGGCGGGCATCGTGCTGGGCATCGGTGGCGTGGCCGCCATGATGCTTCCGGGCGGCATCACCCCCATCGCGGGCACATCCTCCGAAGGCGTGCTGCTGTGGTCACTTGCGATGGTCGCGGCCAGCATTTCGTGGGCGTTCTTCTCGTGGCGATCTACGACGCTCGACCTGCCCAAGGACACGGGAGTCCTCACCGTCTATCAGCTTGTGTGGTGCGGCCTGGGGATCATGATCGTGGGCCTCATCCTCGGAGAGCGAGCTGATGGGGTGACGTACACGTCGAGCAGCGTGGCGGGCTGGACATGGCTGGTCTTGGCATCCGCGATCGGCTATGCCTCGTACACCTTCCTCATTGCGCGTGCGCCTCTGCCGCTGGTATCGACGTTCGCCTTCGTCAATCCCGCGGTGGCGGTCTTCTTCGGTTGGCTATTGCTGGGGGAGCCGCTGTCGCGCAGCGTGGTCATCGGCCTCGTCGTCGTACTGGCGGGGACTGCGCTAGTGGTCTTGGGCGAATCATCGCGACCACCCCCAGCCGAGACATGACGCGCGCGACGAGGAATCCGCGCACCAAAAAGCCCCACCCGGATCGCGGGGGGGGCTTTTTGGTGTCTGGTCAGACAGCTGCTGGTAGATCGCCTCGCGATCGTCTTCGCTCATGCCGCCCCACACGCCGTAGGGCTCGCGCACGGCGAGAGCGTGCGCTGCACACTGCGCCAGGACGGGGCATGCGGCGCAGACGGCCTTGGCCGCCCGCTCCCGCGCCTCGCGAGCCGGGCCGCGCTCGCCTTCGGGGTGGAAGAACGTGTCGGGGTCTTCGCCGCGGCACGCGCCGTTCAGCTGCCAGTCCCAGATGTCTGCATTGGGCCCGGGGAGCCGGGAAATGTCCGCCATCGTGTTGCCTCCTGCCCGTAGGGGGTTAGTAAGACCCTAGCGATCGCGCCACAAGTTGGTCAAGAGGGTGAGATGAACAATTTGTGGACTGATTTCTCGAGTGTCCTGATTTCCCGGGCGAGGCGCGTGCCCGTGAGGGAATTCGAGCGAGAACCGCCCAAAAGGGGCGGTGTGGGCTCGAATCGGGGTGGCCCCGCTGGCTCAGGATGCGGTCCCCCTCATAGGGCGGAGAATGGGGTCATGTCCATGGGCCCCGGCGAGTCGACCGCCCCGGCCCCGCCCCGAGAGCAGGGCGCCGCCGAGGATGCCGTCCCCTCCCCAGGTCTCGGGCTCACCGTGGCCGCCGTGGCCCGCCGCCTCGGGGTGGCCCCCGCCACCCTGCGCACCTGGGACCGCCGCTACGGCCTGGGGCCGAGCCAGCACTCCGCGGGCGCGCACCGCCGCTATTCGCCCGCCGATGTCGCCCGACTGGAGCGCATGCGCCGACTGGTGCTGTCGGGCGCGCCCCCCGCGGAAGCCGCCCGCGTCGCGCAGCTCGAAGGACTCGATGGCGACGAGACGATCGCGAGCGCATCATCCGTCGACGCGCAGGCGCGCCAGGGAGGCGGCCACGTCGTGGCGATCCCGGGTGGTACGCCCAATGCCCGAGGGCTCGCCCGTGCCGCCATCGCACTCGACGCGGATTCGTGCCGCAGCATCGTGGGCGAGACGTTGGATCGCCGGGGCGTGGTGTGGACGTGGGATCACCTCATCGTCCCCGTGCTCATCGGCGTCGGCCAGAAGTGGGAGCAGTCGGGCCGTGGAATCGATGTCGAGCACGTACTCTCCGAAGCGATTCAGGCAGAGTTCAGCGAGCGCGTGAGCCGCGCGCCCGCGACGACGCCGGCCACCGTGCTCCTGGCCGCTGCCCCCGCTGAGCTTCACGTGCTGCCGATGTGGGCTCTGGCCGCGGGCCTCGCGGAGCGCCAGGTCGCGATGCGGATGATGGGTGCGCGCACGCCCGTCGACGCCCTCGGGCAGGCGATGCGGCGTACCGGGCCGGGGGCCGTGCTGGTGTGGTCGCAGACGCGCGAGACAGGGGATCCAGCCGCCCTCGTCGGACTTCCGGACCTGCGCCCTGAGCCCCTCGTACTCCTGGGCGGACCCGGCTGGTGGCCGGTGGAGCCTCCTCGCGGCGAGCGCGTGTCGGATCTCTCCGAGGCCATCACCCTGCTGTCGCGCGCCGCCGGCGCCTGATGGCCGTTGCCACTCCTGCGCAGGCGTGGGCGGCGGCGGTCGAGCTGGGTGCCCGGGGGAGTTACGCCGAGGCCGAGTCCCTGGTCGCACCGCTTGCCTCTGCGCGTGACCCGTGGTCGTCGCTGGCGCTCTCCTTGCTCGCGAGCCATCAACGCCAGATCGGCGCGATCGACGAGAGCATGCGCCTCGACACGGCAGCACTGCATGAAGCTCGTGACGCAGAGGCGCGGGCGGACGCACTGACCGGGCTCGCAGCGGATGCGGTGGCATCGGGGGATATCGCACGCGCGGGCGCCTGGCACGACGAGGCCGCACCACACGCTTCACACGATTGGCGGACCCTCACCCGCTGGCACTGGGTGGGCGCCGAGCGAGCCCTACTCGCCGGCGATCCGTCGCTGGCGGCCCACCTCGCGCGACAGGCGCTTGACGCGTGCCAGCGCCGATCCCCGCGGCACGAAGCGAAGTCGCGCATCGTCCTCGCTGCGGCCAGCGGTGGAGTGAGCGATCTCCCCGATGTGAGTCCGGTCCTGCGAGCCGAGGGCTGGGTGACACTCGAATGGCCGCTGGCCCTCGTCGCCGCGGACTACCCCGATCAGGTGACCCGTGCCTGGCTCGCTGGGGCGTGGGAGGCCGGTCGCGGAGCGACGTACGCGATCGAGAAGGGGCTCCCGGAGGGGGCGGCCTCGGTATGGCGAGCCCATCCCGGCGTCCGCCGACTGCGCGCGGATGGTCCCGCGACCGGGGGCGGGTAGCCTGACGCCATGTCGGACGGACCCGCCCTGCCCGAGCCCTTCGCCTACCTCGGGCTGACCTTCGACGATGTCCTTCTCCTGCCCGCCGAGTCCGATGTCGTGCCGAGCGAGGTCGACACCACCAGCCGTCTGACTCGCAACATCAGCGTGAAGGTCCCGCTGCTCTCGAGTGCCATGGACACCGTCACCGAGGCGCGGATGGCTATCGCCATGGCACGACAGGGAGGCGTGGGCATCCTCCACCGCAATCTGGCGATCGAGGATCAGGCCACCCAGGTCGACATGGTCAAGCGTTCCGAGGCCGGCATGGTGAGCAATCCCGTCACCTGTGGTCCCGATGACACGCTGGCGGAAGTCGATGCCCTGTGCGGTCGCTACCGCGTGAGCGGGGTCCCCGTCGTCGACGACGGCGGGGTCCTGCTCGGCATCATCACCAACCGCGACATGCGCTTCGAGGACGACATGTCCCGCCGGGTGCGCGAGGTCATGACGCCGATGCCACTCATCACCGCGTCGGTCGGCGTCGATCCCGAGGAGGCCCTGCGCATCCTCGCCCACCACAAGGTCGAGAAGCTGCCCCTGGTGCATCCCGATGGCCGCCTTGGTGGTCTCTTCACCGTCAAGGACTTCGTCAAGTCGGACAAGTACCCCCTCGCCACTAAGGATGCCAACGGGCGCCTCATCGTCGGGGCGGCGGTGGGAGTGGGTCCCGACGCCGAGAAGCGCGCACACGATCTCATCGACGCTGGCGTCGACCTCCTCATCGTCGACACGGCACACGGGCACTCGCGGGCTGTCGTCGAGATGGTCTCCCTGCTCAAGCGCACGACATCTGTCGACATCGTCGGCGGCAATGTCGCTACGCGCGAGGGCGCGCTCGCCCTGGTCGAGGCAGGCGCTGACGGCATCAAGGTCGGAGTCGGACCGGGCTCGATCTGCACAACCCGGGTGGTCGCCGGTGTCGGCGTGCCTCAGATCTCCGCAATCTACGAGGCGAGCCTCGCCGCGCGTCCCGCAGGCGTGCCGATCATCGGCGACGGTGGCGTGCAGTTCTCCGGTGACATCGCCAAGGCACTCGTCGCCGGTGCCGACACGGTGATGGTGGGAAGCCTGCTGGCCGGCTGCGAGGAGGCGCCGGGCGACGTGGTGTTCGTCAACGGCAAGCAGTTCAAGGCCTACCGCGGCATGGGATCCCTCGGCGCCATGCAGTCGCGAGGCCAAGCGCGGTCCTACTCCAAGGATCGCTACTTCCAGGACGACGTGCTCAGCGATGACAAGCTCGTCCCCGAGGGCATCGAGGGCATGGTGCCCTACCGCGGCCCGCTCTCCGTCGTCGCGCATCAGCTCATCGGCGGACTGCGCGCCTCGATGGGCTACTCGGGTGCGTCGACCATCCCGGAGCTCCATGCCAAGGGTCGCTTCGTGCGCATCACCGCCGCGGGCCTCAAGGAGAGCCACCCGCACGACGTCGTCATGACAGTCGAGGCGCCCAACTACCACTCGCGTTAGGACAACCGTGGCAGAGATCGAGATCGGTCGCGGCAAGCGCGGCCGGGTGGCCTACTCCCTCGACGAGGTCGCCATCGCGCCGAGTCGGCGTACCCGGGATGCGGACGAGGTGTCGACCGCGTGGCAGATCGACGCCTATCGTTTCGAGGCGCCTGTGATGGCGGCCCCCATGGACTCGGTGGTCTCCCCGGAGAGTGCGATCACCCTCGGTCGACTCGGTATCCCCGCGGTGCTCAACCTCGAAGGTCTGTGGACCCGCTACGCCGATCCCACGCCGCAGCTCGCGCAGATCCGGCAGGCACCCACTCACGAGGCCACCGCGGTGCTCCAGCGCATCTATGGCGCCGCACCCGTCGATGAGGGCCTGGTCGCCGAGCGCCTGAAGCAGATCCGTGACGCCGGCGTAACAGTGGCCGCCGGCGTCTCGCCGCAATCGGCGGCGCGTCTCGCACCTGTCGCGGTCGCCGCGGGGATCGATCTGCTGATCATCCGCGGGACCACCGTGTCGGCTGAGCACGTGTCGGCAAGTCACGCCCCACTCAATCTCAAGACCTTTATCTACGACCTCGAGGTCCCCGTCATCGTGGGCGGATGTGCCACCTACCAGGCTGCGCTCCATCTCATGCGCACCGGAGCCGCAGGTGTCCTCGTCGGCTTCGGCGGCGGCGCAGCGCACACCACCTCCGATGTCCTCGGGATCCGAGTCCCGATGGCCAGTGCGATCGCCGACGTCGCGGCTGCGCGACGGGACTACCTCGACGAGTCCGGTGGCCGCTACGTGCACGTCATCGCTGACGGCTCGGTGGGTTCCTCCGGAGCGCTGGTCAAGGCGATCGCCTGCGGTGCTGATGCGGCCATGGTCGGCTCGCTTCTCGCCCGTGCAAGTGATGCCCCCGGTCAGGGAGTGCACTGGGGTGCGGAGGCCTGGCATGCGCACCTGCCGCGCGGTGAGCGCAAGGAGCTCGGCGCCGTCGGCACCCTGGAGCAGATCCTGTGCGGGCCGTCGACGCACGCCGACGGATCCGCCAACATCATCGGAGCGCTGCGCAAGGCGATGGCGACAACGGGCTACAGCGATCTCAAGGAGTTCCAGCGCATCGATGTCGTCCTCGATCCGGAGTGACCTCGTCACGACACGCGCATGACGGGGGAGGAGAATGGTCGCGTGAACGACGCCGATGACCGTCTCGGTACCGCATCGCGGGCACGTTCCATCGATTACCTGCGCGACCACGACGTGGACGTCGTAGTCGTCGGTGGCGGCGTTGTCGGCAGCGGCGCGGCGCTCGATGCAGCGGCGCGCGGCCTCAGCGTGGCCCTCGTCGAGCAGCGCGACCTGGCCGCCGGCACGTCATCCCGCTCGTCGCGCCTCGCCCACGGCGGGCTGCGTTACCTCGAGCAGCGTGAGTTCTCGCTCGTCCACGAGGCTCTCACCGAGCGTGGTCTCCTCCTTGACCGACTCGCACCTCACCTGGTGCGGCCGATCCCGTTCCTCTTCCCCGTGGGCCGGAAGTGGGAGCGGCCCTATGTCGCGTCCGGGGTGCGCCTCTATGACGCCCTGAGTCGCATCGGCAGTTACGGCGGCACCATGCCCCGGCCCAAGAGCCTCAATGCCGACGAAGCCAAGGCACTCGCCCCTGACCTGGACGCGGGCGAGATCGCCGGTGCCGTGCGATTCCACGACGCCCAGATCGACGACGCCAGGCACACGGTCGCCGTCGCGCGCACGGCAGCGGCGTTCGGTGCTCACATCCTCACGCGCGCCCGCGTGGACGGCCTCCTTCGCGATGAAGAGCGCGTGACCGGGGTGCGCGTTGAGGACGAGATCACGGGCGAGCAATTCGACATCCGGTCTCGCGTCGTGATCGTTGCGGCGGGGATCTGGACGGATGAGGTCCTCCGCATGGTCGATGCCGAGGCGCCGGAGCGCGTCCAGCAGAGCAAGGGAGTCCACCTCGTCGTCCGCGGCGACGCAATCCGCTCAACGACCGCAATCATCGCTCGCACTCCTGCGAGCGTCCTCTTCCTGCTGCCCTGGGGCGGCGACTGGATCGTGGGCACCACCGACACCGCGCGCGAAATGAGCGAGAGCCTTGCGGACCCGGAGGCGACAGAAGAAGAGATCTCCTACCTCCTCGGACAGGCCAATCGCTGGCTGGCACGTCCGCTGCGACGTGAGGACGTCATTGGCACCTACGCCGGCTACCGCCCGCTCGTCGCGGAGGAATCCGCGGAGGCCACCACCCAGGTCTCGCGCGAGCACATGATCTTCCATCCCGTGCCCGGGCTCGTGGCCATCGCCGGAGGCAAGTACACGACGTACCGCGTGATGGCGGCGGATGCGGTCGATGCCGCCGTGGCGGATTTGGGTGATGATGCCGTCCCCGCATCCTCGACCGCGGACATCCCGCTTGTCGGGGCCGTGGGGTTCACCGACCTTTGGGCTGACCGCGCAAGCCTGGCCGAGCGATGGGACCTTCCGGTCGAGACCATCGAGCGCCTGCTGAGACGCCACGGCTCGCGCGTGAGCGAGGTCTTCGACGCACTCGAAGCCGATCCGGCCCTGCGTGCGCCCTTGCCGCCGGAGGGCCGGCACCTGGCCGCCGAGGCCGTGGTCGCGGTGACCCATCAGGGCGCTCTAGATCTCGAGGACGTCCTCGTGCGACGCCTGCGCATCACCCCGGAGTCGCCTGACCATGGGCGAGCGGCTGCCGCTGCCGTTGCCCCGCTCATCGCGCCGGCTCTCGGCTGGGACCAGGGGCGCGTGGAGGCAGAGATCGCGGCGTACGCCGACCGGCACCCCCTCGTCCGCGCGTAGTCTGGCGGCATGGCCATCCTCTCGGCTCCGCCCGCCTCCGCCTCTCTCATCTCCCGCCTCGCCGTGGCGCCTGACGCCGATACGCGAGACGTGCACGCTCCCTTCAGCGGCGAACTCCTCTATCGCCTTCCCCTGGCCACGGAGTACGACGTAGCAAGTGCAGCGGCGCGCGCGCGATCGGTCCAGAGGGAATGGGCTGAGCGGCCCGTGCGCGATCGCGTGCGCATCATGCGGCGCTTCCACGATCTCGTCATCGCCAAGCGCGACGAGGCACTCGACCTGCTGCAGTGGGAGGTCGGCAAGGCCCGGGCTGACGCGCTCGAGGAGGTGCTGGACGTTGCGGTCGTGACCCAGTACTACACGCGGACGGCGTCGAAGCTCCTGCGCTCGCGTCGCGTGCGTGGCGCGCTGCCCCTGCTTGTCGGCGTGGAGGAGTTGCGCAAGCCGGTGGGACTCGTGGGCATCATCGCGCCCTGGAACTATCCGCTTACGCTCGCTGCGAGTGACGCGGTGCCCGCACTTCTCGCAGGCAATGGCGTGCTGCTCAAGCCCGATCCCCAGACGACCCTGGTCGCCGCGTGGGTGCTCGAGCAGATGCTCCTCGCGGGGCTGCCCGACGGGCTCATGGCGATCGTCCCAGGCGAGGGGCCCGTCGCCGGCCCTCTCGTCATCGACACGGTCGACCACGTGATGTTCACGGGTTCCACCGCCACCGGACGCGTCGTGGCCGAGCGTTGCGCGAAGCGCCTCATCGAGTGCACCCTTGAGCTCGGCGGCAAGAACGCCATGATCGTGCGCGCCGACGTCGACCCGGCCAAGGCTGCTGAGACGGCCGTGCGTGCCTGCTTCGCAAATGCCGGACAGCTGTGCATCTCCATGGAGCGCATCTACGTCCACGTCGATGTCTATGACGCCTTCCTCGCCCACTTCATCCCGCGCGTCCTGTCGATGCGCATCGCGTCGGGTCCCGGATGGGAGGGAGACATCGGCTGCCTCGTGTCGCCCGCGCACCTCGAGCGGGTGACGGCGCACGTCGACGAGGCCGTCGCGCTCGGGGCGACCGTCCTTGCGGGCGGGAGGGCCCGCCCTGACATCGGACCGCTCGCCTTCGAGCCGACCGTGCTCACCGACGTGACCGAGTCCATGACGCTGTGCCGCGAGGAGACCTTCGGTCCCGTCGCCGCCGTCTACCCGGTCCACGACGACGAGGAAGCGGTGCGCCGGGCCAACGACACGACGTACGGGCTCAATGCCTCGATCCTCACCCGTGACCTGCGCGCCGGTCGGCGCCTCGCACGGCGCCTGCGGACGGGATCGGTGAACGTCAACGAGGGGTACGCCGCCTCGTGGGGCTCTACGGCTGCCGCCATGGGGGGAGTGGGCGACTCCGGCCTGGGGCACCGTCACGGAGAGGGCGGCCTGCTCAACTACACGGAGCCCCAGGCGATCGCGACCCAGCGACTTCTCGGCTTCGGCCCCCAGCTCGGCCTCGACGCGCAACGATGGGGCCAGTTCCTGGCCACGGCGGTGGGCACCATGGGAAGACTGCGGCTTTAGGCTCACTGGGGAAGAGGGAGGCGGACATGGCGGGCTTCGACTACGACGTCCTCGTCATCGGCTCGGGCTTCGGCGGCTCCGTTGCCGCGCTCCGGCTGACGGAGAAGGGCTACCGCGTTGGGGTGCTCGAGGCCGGCCGGCGCTTCACCGATGCCGACTTCCCCAAGACCTCGTGGCGCCTGCGCCGCTTCCTGTGGGCCCCGGCGCTGGGCTGCACCGGCATCCAGCGCATCCACGTCCTCAAGGATGTGGTCGTCCTCGCGGGCGCGGGTGTCGGCGGCGGATCGCTCGTCTACGCCAACACGCTCTATGTGCCGCCGAAGCGCTTCTTCGAGGACAAGCAGTGGGCCCACATCACCGACTGGGCCAACGAGCTCGTGCCCTACTACGACCAGGCCTCGCGCATGCTCGGTGTCGTGACCAACCCCACGATGACGCCGAGCGACGTGGTCATGAAGGCGGTCGCCGATGAGATGGGCGTCGGTCACACCTTCCAGATGACACCTGTGGGCGTCTACTTCGGCGACGGCCCGGGCGTCGTGAAGCCCGACCCCTTCTTCGGCGGCGTCGGCCCTGAGCGCACGGGCTGCACGGAGTGCGGCGAGTGCATGACGGGGTGCCGTCACAATGCCAAGAACACCTTGCCCAAGAACTACCTCGGGCTGGCCGAGGCAGCGGGTGCCGTCGTGCATCCCATGACGACGGTGACCTCGATCGAGCCGCGCACCGGCGGTGGCTACACCGTCACGACCAAGCGCACCGGCAGCCTGTCTCGGCGTACCCGCACCTTCACCGCGGAGCAGGTTGTCATGGCCGCGGGCACCTACAACACCCAGAAGCTCCTGCACCGCATGAAGGACGAGGGCAAGCTGCCCCGGCTCTCGCGCATGCTCGGGCGCCTGTCGCGCACCAACTCCGAGTCGATCCTCGGTGCCGTGGCGAAGTCCCCTGATGCCGATTACACCCGCGGCGTCGCCATCACCTCGAGCTTCTTCCCCGACGACGTCGGCACCCACGTGGAGCCGTGCCGCTACGGCAAGGGCTCCAACTCCATGGGCCTGCTCCAGTCGGTCATCACCGTGCCGCGGCCCGGCGAGCCGCGCTGGCGGACGTGGGCCAAGGAGATCTGGCGCCAGCGCGCCAACGCCGCCTACCTCGTCAACGTCCGCAAGTGGAGTGAGCGTGCGGTGATCTCCCTGGTCATGCAGCCTGTCGACAATTCGCTCACACTCACCGGCAAGCGCGGTCGTCTCGGCTGGCGCCTGGCGACCAACAAGGACGAGTCCAATCCCGCCCCGTCGTACA
>CAYYZU010000008.1:0-23837 GCA_964476205.1 uncultured Actinomyces sp.
CGTCGACGAGGACATCCATCGCCTGGATGCCCTGGGGCGTGACGACGGAGCCGTTGCGGATGAGGGTCCTCATGTCCACCTCCGGCTAGGGTCGGGTGAGGTCGCCGTAGGCGTCGGGCCTGCGGTCGCGATAGAAGGGCCAGCGGTTGCGGACCGTCGTGATGAGGTCCATGTCGAGGTCGCGGACGACGAGCTCGGGCTTGTAGGGATCAGCCGGCTCGCCGACGAACTTGCCCTCGGGATCGACGAAGTAGCTCGTCCCGTAGAAGTCGTCGTCGCCGAGATCCTCGATACCGACGCGATTGATCGCGCCGATGAAGTACTCATTGGCGACGGCGGACGCAGGCTGCTCGAGCTTCCAGAGGTATCCGGAGAGGCCGCGCGACGTGGCAGAGGGGTTGAACACGATCTGTGCGCCATTGAGACCGAGTGCGCGCCAGCCCTCGGGGAAGTGGCGATCGAAGCAGATGTAGACGCCGATCTTGCCGACGGCGGTGTCGAAGACCGGATAGCCCAGGTTGCCCGGACGGAAGTAGAACTTCTCCCAGAAGCCGGGCACATGGGGAATGTGCGTCTTGCGGTACTTGCCGAGGTAGGTGCCGTCGGCATCCACAACCGCCGCGGTGTTGTAGAGGACACCCGGCTGCTCCTCCTCATACATCGGGAGCACCATCACCATGCCGAGCTCCGCGGCCAGGGCCTGGAAGCGCTCTGTAGTGGGGCCGGGGATGCTCTCGGCGTACTTGTAGTACTCGGTGTCCTGCACCTGGCAGAAGTACGGCCCGTAGAAGAGCTCCTGGAAGCACATGACCTTGGCTCCCTGAGCGGCCGCCTGGCGCGCGTACTCCTCGTGCGCAACGATCATGGACTCCTTGTCGCCTGTCCAGTTGGTCTGGACAAGGGCTGCCCGAACCACGGACATGACACCTCCACCGGCTGTTCGGATCGCTCCGAGATCCCGGAATCCCCGGGACGGTCTTCACCCTAGACCGGAGGCAAGTGCCCTGGGGCCGGACCGGGCGAATCGGTCGCGGGTCACGATCCCGACTCGGCGTGCATGACCCGGGTCGCGCATCCAGGCCGGGCGGCTAATGTGTCGGGATCGGGAACCCAGGTCAGCGGGAGGTGCGGGTGATCGCGGGCTTCGTTGATGGCGCGCCCCTGACCGAGGGGTCGGCGGGCACCTTCGAGGTGATCGACCCGTCCGATGGCACCGTCGTGGAGACGGTGGGCCTTGCGGGCGGGGCTGAGGTCAACGCAGCGGTGGCTGCCGCGCGACGTGCTCTGCCCGGCTGGGCTTCCACGACACCCGGAGAGCGGGGCGCCGCGCTCCTGCGCCTGGCGGAGCGGCTGACGGCACGGGCCGGTGAGTACGCCGCGGTCGAGTCGCGCCAGACCGGCAAGACCCTGCGCCTCGCCACCGAGTTCGACGTTCCGGGGAGCATCGACAACGTCGTCTTCTTCGCTGGAGCGGCGCGGCAACTGGAGGGCTTGGCCTCGGGCGAGTACGACGCCACGCACACCTCGGTCATCCGCCGCGAGCCCGTGGGCGTCGTGGGCTCGATCGCCCCGTGGAACTACCCACTCCAGATGGCCATGTGGAAGGTGCTCCCGGCGATCGCCGCGGGCAACACGATCGTCCTCAAGCCCGCCGAGATCACCCCTCTCACCACTCTCATGCTTGCCGAGGATGTCGCCGCCGCAGGCATCCCGCCGGGAGTCGTCAACGTCATCGTTGGGCGTGGCCCCGAGGCGGGCGAGGCCCTCGTGAGCCACCCGGACGTCGCGATGGTGTCGTTCACCGGGTCCACCCCGGTGGGTCGCCGGGTAATGGAGATCGCCGCCGGGCGTGCCGCGCGGGTCCACCTCGAACTCGGCGGCAAGGCGCCCTTCGTAGTCTTCGACGACGCTGACCTCGAAGCGGCTATCCAGGGTGCGGTGGCGGGGGCTCTCATCAATGCGGGCCAGGACTGCACCGCGGCGACGCGCATCTACGCCCAGCGCCCGGTCTTCGACGCCCTCGTCGATGGGGTTGCGGACGTGCTCCGTCGCATCCGCGTCGGCGATCCGCGCGACCCGGATACCGACCTCGGGCCGCTCGTGACCTTCGCCCAGCGCGACCGGGTGGCGGGCTTCGTCGACCGGGCCCGCGGAGCCGGTGCCGGCATCGTCACGGGAGGGGAGGTGCCCGGCGGTGAACTCGCCAAGGGCGCCTATTACGCCCCCACCCTTGTCACCGGAGCGGCGCAGGGCTCCGAGATCGTCCAGCAGGAGATCTTCGGCCCCGTCATCGTGGCCCTTCCCTTCGACTCCGACGAAGAGGGCCTGGCGCTCGCGAACGACACCCCTTACGGCCTGGCCGCGTCGGCCTGGACGCTCGACGTCTACCGTGCCCAGACCGCCCAGCGCATGATCCGGGCGGGCACGGTGTGGATCAATGACCACATCCCGATCGTGAGCGAGATGCCCCACGGGGGGATGAAGCAGTCAGGCTTCGGGAAGGACATGTCGAAGTACTCCCTCGAGGAGTACACCGTCGTCAAGCACGTCTCCTGGGACATCTCGGGCGACGCGCGCAAAGAATGGCACCGCACGATATTCACCGATCGCACCCCAGGCACCCGTTAGCATCGCTCAACGCCCACGACCGCACACGAAGACACCGAGGAGTCACCATGACGAAGCGCCCGCTCTCGCCTCAGGCCGCCGCCATCGTGCGCATGCAGCAGGCAGGCCTCTCCCGCCGCCGGCTCCTCCAGGCTGCGGGTATCACGGGTGTGGCCGTGACCGCGGCCGCGTGCGGCGCCGGTGGGGGCGGCTCCAGCGACTCTTCGAGCGCGGCTCCTTCGCCCACTCAGGCGACGGACCTGTCCGACTCCGAGAAGTTCATCAACTGGGCAAACTGGCCCCTCTACATCGACGTCAACGACGAGACGGGTGAGTACCCGACCCTGGCGGCCTTCACCGAGGCCACGGGCATCGCGGTCAACTACACCGAGGATGTCAACGACAACAACGAGTTCTTCGCGAAGGTGCGCGCACAGCTCGAATCGGGTCAGTCGATCGATCGCGACATTGTCGTGCTCACCGACTGGATGGCGGCCCTGTGGATCCAGAGCGGCTTTGCTTCCCCGCTGGACAAGGCACTGATCCCTAACGCTGCCAACCTGGCACCCGCGTACCAAGGTGTTTCTTTCGACCCGAAGCGTGACTACACGCTGCCCTGGTTCTCTGGCTTTGGTGCTTTCGGCTGGAACAAGGCGCTCCTCCAGGAGGCCCTGGGCACGGACACGCTGACCTCGCTCGACCAGTTGTGGGATCCCAAGCTCAAGGGACGCATCACGGTCCTGTCCGAGATGCGCGACACGATGGGCATCATCATGGCGTGGCAGGGCGCCGATCCGTCGAACTTCACCGACGAGCAGTACCAGGCCGCCATCGCGGCGTTCCAGGGGCAGATCGACAACGGCCAAATCCGCCAGGTGGCGGGCAACGACTACGTCGCTGCCCTGGAGACCGGCGATGTGATCGCGGTCATCGGCTGGTCCGGCGACATGTTCCAGCTTGGCGAGGACTTCGGCGTCGGACTTCCGGAAACGGGCGGCATGCTCTGGACCGACAACATGCTCATCCCGTCCGTCGCTCAGCACAAGAAGAACGCTGAGACGCTCATGAACTACTACTACGACCCGGTCGTGGCAGCCGAAGTGGCGGCCTATGTCCAGTACGTCTCGCCGGTCAATGGCGCCAAGGAGGCCATGGCCGACATCGACCCGGCGCTGGTCGACAACCAGTGGATCTTCCCGGACCAGGCCACCCTGGATAACTCCTACGTCTTCATGACGCTCACGCCCGAGCAGGACGTGGCCTACCAGCGGGAGTTCCAGAAGGCCATCGGGATGTAGCCCTGACGGCGTAGGCTGCCGACCCGTTCGAGAGGAGTCCGCGTGGCGGCAACCGAGAGCGTGCAGGACCTGCACCTCGTCAACCTGGTCAAGTCCTTCGGCGACTTCGTCGCCGTCGACGACCTCACCCTCACGATCCCCGCGGGATCGTTCTTCGCCCTGCTCGGGCCCTCGGGTTGCGGCAAGACGACCACCCTGCGCATGGTCGCGGGCCTCGAGGACCCGACCAGCGGGCAGATCATGCTGGGATCGGCGGACATCACCCACGAGAAGTCGTACAAGCGCCACGTCAACACGGTCTTCCAGTCCTATGCGCTCTTCCCGCACCTCGACATCTTCGAGAATGTCGCCTTTGGGCTGCGCCGTCGAGGCATCAAGGATGTCAATGGGCCGGTCACAGCCATGCTGGAACTCGTGGAGCTCGGGCCCATGGCTCGCCGCAAGCCGGCACAGCTCTCTGGTGGCCAGCAGCAGCGCGTGGCCGTCGCGCGGGCCCTGATCAACGAGCCGGGCGTCCTCCTTCTCGACGAGCCGCTTGGTGCGCTCGACCTCAAGTTGCGTCGACAGATGCAGATCGAGTTGAAGCGGATCCAGACCGAGGTGGGCACGACGTTCGTCCACGTCACCCACGACCAGGAGGAGGCCATGACCATGGCCGACACCGTCGCGGTGATGAACAAGGGCCGCATCGAGCAGATGGGCCCCCCTGTGGAGATCTACGAACTCCCGCGCACGGCCTTCGTGGCTAACTTCCTTGGCCAGTCCAACATCGTCGAGGGCGCGGTCTCGGGTCGGTCAGGCGACGACCTGGTCGTGTCGGCGTACGGAGCATCCTTCACTGTTCCTGCGTCGCGCTCCACGCGGACCGACGGTGCCTTGCTGGTCGGCGTGAGGCCCGAGAAGCTCGCCATCGCGTCTGCGGGATCTTCCGTCCCGGACCGCCACAATCGCATCACCGGCAAGGTGACCGACGCCTCGTTCACGGGCGTCTCCACCCAGTACCTCGTGATGACCAGCTGGGGCGACGAGTGGATGGTGTTCGAGCAGAATCGCTCGTCCGACATCCTGCGCCCGGGCGATGAGGTAGTCATCCATTGGGCGCCCGAGCACACCTTCGGCCTCGACGTCCCGCCGGCGGCCTGACATGCCTGCCCTGGCTCCATCGGCAGGCGGATCACCGGTCGTCGTCTCCGGGGCGGCGGCGCAGCGCAGACCGCGCACGGCCTACCTGCTGCTGCTGCCCGGCATCGCATGGCTGGCCATCTTCTTCGTCGTGCCGCTGGTGTCGCTCTTCTTCACCAGCCTCCAGGCACCGACCGACAAGGCGGGGGTCTACCAGCCCGCGTTCCAGGTGGGCAACTACGTCACCGCCCTCCAGGAGTACTGGCCGGTCTTCATCAAGTCCTTCATCTACTCCGGCATCGCCACGGTGCTTGCCCTGATCATCGCCTACCCGCTGGCCTACTTCATTGCCTTCCGCGCAGGGAAGTGGCGAGCCCTGCTTCTCGTCCTCGTGGTGGCGCCCTTCTTCGCGTCGTTCCTGCTGCGCACCTACGCCTGGCGCACCATCCTCGCCGACGAGGGCTTCATCACCAGCTTCCTCAACGCCCTCCACTTGCTACCGGAGAACCGGATTCTCAACACTCCCATCGCGGTGGTGCTGGGCCTCACCTACAACTTCCTACCCTTCATGATCCTGCCGCTCTACGCTGCGCTCGAGCGCATCGATCCGCGGCTTATCGAGGCGGCCAGCGACCTGTACGCCTCGCCCTTCACCGGATTCCGCAAGGTGGTTTGGCCGCTAAGCCTGCCCGGCGTCGTGGCGGGCACGCTGCTCACGTTCATCCCGGCGTCGGGCGACTACATCAATGCCACCCTGCTCGGCGCTCCGAGCGATCGCATGGTGGGCAACGCGATCCAGACTAACTTCTTGCAGTTCCGCGACTATCCGACGGCGAGCGCGCTGTCCTTCATTCTCATGGCCATCATCCTTGCCGTGGTGTTCGTCTACATCCGGCGGGCTGGCACGGAGGACCTCGTCTGATGCGGTGGCTGCGCAAGAACCTCATCCCCATCATCGGGATCCTGGTGCTGGTCTATCTGTTCGTGCCGATCGCTGTCGTCGCGATCCTCAGCTTCAACAAGCCCGACGGCAAGTTCAACGTTTCGTGGAACCAGTTCTCGCTCGAGGCCTGGCAGAACCTCTGTGGCGTCCCTGGGGTCTGCGGATCCTTCCTCACGAGCATCCAGATCGGCCTCATCGCCACCTTTGTAGGCACGATCCTCGGCACGATGATCGCCTTCGCGCTCGTGCGCTACCGCTTCCGCGGCCGCTCCACGACGAACCTGCTCATCTTCCTGCCCATGGCGACGCCCGAGGTCGTGCTCGGCTCCAGCTTGCTGGCGCTCTTCCTCAATCTTGCCTTCCCGCTGGGCTTCTGGACCGTGACGATCGCGCACATCATGTTCATCATCAGCTTCGTCGTCGTGACGGTGAAGGCGAGACTGCAGGGCATGGATCCGCGCCTCGAGGAGGCTGCGCGCGATCTCTACGCCGATCCTCGCGCTACCTTCCGCTACGTCACCTTCCCCTTGGTGCTCCCCGGCATTCTGGGCGCGGCGCTGCTGGGCTTCAGCCTCTCCTTCGACGACTACATCATCAGTGCCTTCAATGCCGGCACGCTCGTCACCTTCCCGATCTACATCTGGGGCGCGGCACAGCGAGGCATCCCCGTCCAGGTGAACGCCCTCGCGACACTCGTCTTCGTCCTCGCGCTCGTGACCGTCGTGTCTGCGCAGGTCATCGGCTCGCGGAGGCGGCGCAAGATGGAGAGCGCCGCGGCCGGCTGATCCGCATGCCCTTCCCCGACACCGTCTCCGCACCGGCTCTGGCCGCGCTGGCCGACGTCGTGCACCGGCCCTACTGGCTGGATCGGCCCGATCGTCCGGCACCTCGTCCGGCCCTCACCGGCGACATCTCGGCCGACCTGGTTGTCATCGGTGGGGGCCTGAGCGGCCTGTGGGCCGCCTACGAGGCGCGACAGCGCTTCCCCGACTGGTCCGTCGTGCTTCTCGAGAGCCAGCGCATCGCCGAGGGCGCCTCGGGGCGCAACGGAGGGTTCGTCGCGGCCTCGCTCACGCACGGCCTGCCCAACGGACTGTCGCGCTGGCCGGACGAGATGCCCGAGCTGGTGCGCCAGGGGTTGGCCAACCTCGAGGGAATCGTGAGCGTCATCCGGACCGAGGGCATCGACTGCGATCTCGTGCTGTCCGGTGAGCTCGACGTCGCCGTGGAGGATTACCAGGTTGCTCATCTGCGCGAGATGGTGGCTGAAGGTGCCCCCCTCGGCCTCTCCTATGAGTTCCTCGACCGGGAGCAGGTACGCGCCCGCGTGGACTCACCGACGTATCGAGCCGGCGTCCTCGACCGGGACGGGGTCGTCATGGTCGACCCCGCGCGGATGTCCTGGGGGCTGGCGGCGGCTGCCGAGCGCGCGGGCGTGGTCGTCCATGAGCAGACGCGCGTGACCGGTCTCGAGCGCGCGGGAGCGGGCCTGCGTGTGACGACGGATTTCGGCTCGGTGCGCGCGGGGCGCGTGGCGCTCGCGACGAGTGCCTTCCCGCCCCTGCTCAAGCGTCTTGGCCACTACGTCGTACCCGTCTACGACTCTGTGCTCATGACCGAGCCGCTCTCGCCCGAACAGCGGGCATCTATCGGCTGGCAGGACCGAGTCGGCATCGGCGATGCGGGCAACCAGTTCCACTACTACCGGATCACCGACGACGGCCGGATCCTCTGGGGCGGGTACGACGCCAGCTACTACGGCGGCTTCAATCCCATGCATGAGCGCCAGGGCGCGCCCTTTGCGCGGCTCTCCGAGCATTTCCGCTACACGTTCCCTCAACTCGACGGACTGCGCTTCACGCATGCCTGGGCAGGTGCGATAGATACGTGCTCGCGCTTCAGTGCGTTCTGGGGCACGGCGTACGACGGTCGCCTCTCCTACAGTCTGGGTTTCACCGGGCTCGGCGTCGGCGCCAGTCGATTCGGCGCCCAGGTGATGCTCGACCTGCTCGCGGGGGAGCAGACGGAGCGCACGGCCCTGGAGATGGTGCGCACCAAGCCGATTCCTTTCCCGCCCGAGCCCATCCGCGGCATCGGTATCGGGATCACACGCCGATCGATCGACAAGGCAGATCGCAACCAGGGCAGGCGCAACCTCTGGCTGCGCACCCTCGATCGCATCGGTCTCGGCTTCGATAGCTGACCCGCGCGGGCAAGCGGAACCGTAGGGTGTAGGGATGACGCGCTACGGCGGCCAGTTCGGCCCTGACCTCACCTTTCTCGGCGTGCCCCGGTGCGACCTTGATGAGCCCGCCACCTACGCCGACGCCGACGTGGTGATCATCGGTGCACCCTTCGACGGCGGCACGTCGTACCGCAGCGGGGCCCGCTTCGGCCCGCAGGCCCTGCGCATGGCGTGCTACCTCGCGCACGATGGCTCGCGACCCTCGCTTGCCCTGCACACCGACGGCCTGAAGGACCTGCGTGTCGTCGATGGCGGGGATGTCGAGATGTACAGCGGCGATGCCGCGCGCTCCTGCGCGGACCTCGAGGTCGTCGTGCAGCGCGTAGCTGAGACCGGTGCCATGCCGCTCATCCTCGGTGGCGACCACACCATCACGTGGCCCGATGTCACCGGGGTGGCTCGCGCCCGCGGCTGGGGCCGCGTGGCGGTGCTGCACTTCGACGCACATGCGGACACCGGTGACATCGAGTTCGGCTCGCTGATCGGTCACGGCCAGCCCATGCGCCGACTCATCGAGTCGGGTGCGGCTCGCGGTGACCGCTTCCTGCAGATCGGCCTGCGCGGCTACTGGCCGCCGCCCGAGGTCCTGGAGTGGATGGCCGAGCAGCGCATGCGCTCCTACGAGATGACCGAGATCGTCACGCGCGGTCTCGACGAGTGCCTCACCGAGTCCTTCGCCATCGCGATGGACGAGTGCGACGGCGTCTTCCTCTCGGTTGACATCGACGTCGCCGACCCGGGCCACGCTCCAGGCACCGGCACGCCGGAGCCAGGAGGCCTGAGCGCACGCGAGCTCCTCGATGCCGTACGCCGCATCTGCCTCGAGCTCCCCGTCGTGGGCATGGACGTGGTCGAGGTGTCGCCGCCATACGACCATGCCGACATCACGGCGATGCTCGGCAATCGGGTCGTGCTCGAGGCCCTCTCGGCGATCGCCCGACGGCGCAAGGATGCTGCCGAGGGCACGACGTGGGATCCGCGCCGACCCCTGCTGGCGGACTGGACCCCCGGTGATGGCGCGGAGGGATCGTGACCGGCATGCGCGTACTCGCGATCGGCTCCGGGGGAGTGGGCACGTCGGCCGCGCTCATCGCCGCCCGTCGCGACTACTTCGAGTCCTGGGTCTGCGCCGACTACGACGAAGCTCGGGCGCGCGGCCTCTCGGATCGGGTAGGCGATCCGCGCTTCACGGGCATCGCGCTTGATGCCTCCGATGAGGCTGCCGTAGCCGAAGCGTGCCGGACACACGGCATCACGCACGTGCTCAACGTCGTCGACCCGCGCTTCAACATGCCGATCTTCGATGGGGCTTTCGCCGCGGGCGCCCACTACCTCGATACGGCCATGAGCCTGTCGCGGCCGCATCCGGAGCGCCCGCACTCCGACGCCTTCGTCAAGCTCGGCGACGAGCAGTTCGACAAGTCCGATGCCTGGGCGGAGCGCGGCCTGCTTGCCCTGTGCGGCATCGGAGTGGAACCCGGCCTGGCCGATGTCTTCGCGCGCTACGCCGCGGATCACCTCTTCGACCGGATCGAGGAGGTGGGAATCCGTGATGGTGCCAATCTCCTCGTGGCGGGCTACGACTTCGCGCCGAGCTTCTCCATCTGGACGACGATCGAGGAGTGCCTCAACCCTCCCGTCATCTGGGAGCGCGAGCGTGGCTGGTTCACCACGGCGCCCTTCTCCGAGCCCGAGGTATTCGACTTCCCCGAGGGGATCGGCCCGGTCGAGTGCGTCAATGTCGAGCACGAGGAAGTGCTCCTCGTGCCGCGTTGGATCGAGTGCGAGCGGGTGACCTTCAAGTACGGCCTCGGTGACGAATTCATCGAGGTGCTCAAGACCCTGCACAAGCTCGGACTCGACCGCACCGACCCGGTCGACGTCCGCGGCGGGCGCGTGAGTCCCCGTGACGTCGTAGCCGCGTGCCTGCCTGATCCCGCGACGCTCGGCGACAAGATGTCGGGCAAGACGTGCGCGGGCACGTGGGTGACGGGCACGGGCAAGGACGGCAAGCCTCGCGAGGTGTACCTCTACCACGTAGCGGACAACGAATGGACGATGCGTGAGTACGGCACCCAGGCGGTCACCTGGCAAACCGCGATGAACCCCGTCATCGCACTGGAGCTGCTCGCCTCAGGCACCTGGTCGGGGGCGGGCGTGCTCGGACCCGAGGCCTTCGACGCGGTGCCTTACCTCGATCTCATGAGCGAGGGCTACGGCCAGTCCTGGGGTCTGCGCGAGCAGGCCTGAGCGCGTAGTCCGGATTCGCGCACAGTCCCCGACCGGCGCTGCGCTTAGCGCACGCTCAACCGCGTCTGGGTCAGCCCGACTCGCGGTTGAGGATGCGCTACGACTGCGACGCCGAGGACTGCGGCCGCAGCGCCCCGAGGAGAGCAGCGCCGCGAGGCCCCAGCGCCCCGAGGAGAGCAGCGCCCCTAGGCGTCGAAGGCGGCCGCGACGATGTCCAGTCCCTCGCGCAGCAGGTGGTCCGGGATCGTGAGCGGGGGCAGGAAGCGCAGCACGTTGCCGTAGGTGCCACAGGTCAGTGTGACGACACCCTGTGCGTGTGCGGCCTTGGAGACGCGCCCGGCGAGCTCGGGATCCGGATCCATGGTGCCGGGCTTGACGAGCTCGATCGCGATCATGGCGCCGCGGCCGCGGATGTCGCCGACCTCCGGATGCGCAGCCTGCAAAGCCTCCAAGCGCTCGCGCATGATGGCCTCGATCGCGAGCGCACGGGAGTTGAGGTCCTCCTCCTCCATGGCCTCGATCGAGCCGAGAGCCGCTGCGCAGGCGATCGGATTCCCACCGTAGGTGCCGCCGAGGCCGCCGACGTGCACGGCGTCCATGATCTCGGCGCGACCGGTCACGCCCGCGAGGGGCAGGCCACCGGCGATTCCCTTGGCCGTGGTGATGAGGTCGGGGATGACGGCCTCATGCTCGCTGGCAAACCACTGGCCGGTGCGGCAGAAGCCTGACTGGATCTCGTCGGCGACGAAGACGATGCCGTGCTGCTCGGCGTACGCCTTGAGCGCGGGCAGGAAGCCGGGAGCCGGCACGATGAAGCCGCCCTCGCCCTGGATGGGCTCGATGACAATGGCGGCGATGTTGGCGCCGCCGATCTCCTTCTCCATCTTCGACGTCGCCCACGAGGCGACCTCGGCGCCCGAGTGGGGACCGTCGCGGAAGGGGTAGGACATGGGCATGCGGTAGACCTCGGGGGCGAAGGGCCCGAAGGACTGCTTGTAGGGCATGTTCTTGGCGGTCAGTGCCATCGTGAGGTTGGTGCGGCCGTGGTAGCCATGGTCGAAGACGACGACCGCTTGCCGCTTGGTGTACGCGCGGGCGATCTTGACGGCGTTCTCCACCGCCTCCGCGCCGGAGTTGAAGAGTGCGGACCGCTTCGCGTGGTCGCCGGGGGTCAGGCGATTGAGTGCCTCGCACACCTCGACGTAGCCGGAGTAGGGCGTGACCATGAAGCATGTGTGCGTGAAGTCAGCGACCTGACGCTGCACGCGCTCGACGACGCGCGGGTGGGCGTTGCCGACGGTGGTCACGGCGATTCCCGAGCCGAGGTCGATGAGGGAGTTGCCGTCGACATCGACGATGACGCCGCCGCCCGCGCGCTCCGCGAAGACGGGCATGGTGCCGCCGACGCCGGCCGACACGGCGGCCGCGCGCCGCTCCATGAGGGCGCGGGAACGCGGTCCGGGGAGCTCGGTGACGAGGCGCCTCTCCTGGGGGAGATCGGTCACGGAGGGAAGCAGGGTGTCGGTCATAGGGACGAGCGTAGGACAATCAGGCCGTGGCCGAGAGACGAGACGTCATCATCCTCGGCAGCACGGGCTCGATCGGGCGCCAGGCCCTCGACGTCATCGAGCGCAATCCCGAGCGTTTCCGGGTCGTGGGCCTCTCGGCCGGAGGGGGCCAACCCGACCTCCTGGCGGAGCAGGCGCGCCGCCACGGGGTGACCGACGTGGCCGTGGGCGAGCGAGAGTCGGCGGAGCTCGCCGGGCGTCCCTGCGATGTTGTCCTCAACGGACTCGCGGGCGCGGCCGGGCTTCTGCCCACCCTGCGCGCACTCGAGGCGGGCACGGCCCTCGCTCTCGCTAACAAGGAGTCCCTCATCATCGGCGGACCGCTCGTGCGCGAGCGCGCGCAGCCGGGGCAGATCCGCCCGGTGGATTCCGAGCATTCCGCTCTCGCGCAATCTCTCATGGGCGGCACGCACGCTGAGGTCTCGAAGTTGATTCTCACCGCGAGCGGCGGTCCCTTCCGCGGCTGGTCGCGCGAGAGACTCGCCACGGTCACGCCCGCGCAAGCCCTCGATCATCCGACGTGGAGCATGGGACCGCTCGTCACGGTGAATTCCTCCACCCTGGTCAACAAGGGCCTGGAGGTCATCGAGGCCCACCTGCTCTTCGATATCCCCTTCGATCGCATCGACGTCGTCGTCCATCCCCAGTCCGTCGTGCACTCGATGGTGGAGTTCGCCGACGGGTCCACGCTTGCGCAGGCCAGCCCACCCGACATGCGGCTGCCCATTGCCTGGGCCCTCGGCTGGCCCGACCGCGTTGCGGGAGCCGCACCGGCCTGCGACTGGACGACGGCGGCCACCTGGGAGTTCACCCCCGTCGACCATGAGGCCTTCCCAGCGATCGGAGTGGCCCGCCGCGCCGGTTCAGCCGGTGGCACGGCGCCGGCGGTCTTCAATGGCGCGGACGAGGCGTGTGTGGCGGCCTTCCTCAAGGGGCGATTGACCTACCTCGGCATCGTGGAGGTCGTCTCGACCATCCTCGACGAGCATCTTGGGCGCGCGTCGAGCCCCGCCAGCGAGGACCATGGGAACCACGGCGGCCCCGGTGGCGTCCTCACGGTCGAGGATGTGCTCGGGGCAGATGCCTGGGCTCGGAGACGGGCTGAGGATCTGATCGCGTCACGGTGACGCGGTATTCCGGCTGAGGCCGAGAGCGGAGAGGAGTGACGCTGATGTGGGAAGTCATCGGTATCGCTTTGTTCTTCCTGCTCATCCTCGCCTCCATCGCCCTCCATGAGATCGGCCATCTCGTCCCTGCCAAGAAGTTCGGTGTCAAGGTCACGGAGTACATGGTCGGATTCGGGCCGACCGTGTGGTCCAAGCGCAAGGGCGAGACGTCGTACGGCGTCAAGGCCATTCCGGTGGGCGGCTACATCCGCATGATCGGCATGCTGCCGCCACCCAAGGACGCACCCGAGGGCACCGCGCGCACCATGTCGACGGGCCGACTCGCACTACTCGTCGAGGATGCCCGCCGCCAGTCCCTCGAGGAGATCGCACCGGGCGACGAGAACCGCGTCTTCTACAAACTGCCGGTCCACAAGCGCGTCATCATCATGCTCGGTGGCCCGTTCATGAACCTCTTTCTGGCGTTCTTCCTCTTCGCGGCTGTCCTTGTCGGGATCGGCGTGGCTCAGCCGAGCCTCACCGTGTCCGCCGTCGTGCCATGCGTGCCGACCGTGGACGCGCCCTCCGGCCAGCCGGATGCCTCGGGTTCCTGTGCCAGCGGGGAGTCCCCGGCGGCTGTCGCCGGACTGCGCACCGGCGATGTCATCACGGCGTACAACGGCGCCGCCCCGGCGTCCTGGGATGAGCTCACGCAGCAGATCCGTGCCGAGGGAGCGGCTGACGGCGTACTCACGGTGCAGCGTGCCGATGGCACGACCGTCGACATCCCCGTGAGCACCGTTGATGTCACGCGCCCGGTCTACGACGAGATGGGTGAGCCCACCGGCGCCTCTGAGACGACGGGGTTCCTTGGGGTGCGCCCCGAAATCGAGTACGTCGCCCAGCCGTGGTCGGCGGTGCCCGCTCAGATGTGGGACCTCACCGCCCGCTCGGCAGTGGCGCTCGTGTCGATGCCCGTCCGTGTCTACGAACTCGTCACCGAGACGCTCGTTGGCGGCGGGGAACGCCAGATCGACAGCCCCGTGAGCGTGGTCGGCGTGAGCCGTCTCGGCGGCGAGGTGGTGGCCTCCGAGCAGCCCGTGGAGGCGAAACTCGCGATGTTCCTCGGGCTCGCCGCCTCCCTCAACCTCTTCCTCTTCCTCTTCAACCTGCTGCCGATCCTCCCGCTCGACGGCGGCCATGTGGCGGGAGCGCTCTACGAGGGCACGCGCCGGCAGTGGGCGAAGGTGCGGCGCAAGCCGGACCCGGGGCCGGTCGACGTAGCCCGGCTCCTGCCGGTGGCCTACGTCGTCGCGATCGCCCTCGTGGCGGTGGGCGCGATCGTGATCTTCGCCGATCTCGTGAAGCCCCTCACCCTCGGCTGACGCCGGGATGTCGAAGCCGCCCGCGTCGGGGATACTGGCGGGGTGAGCATCGACCTGGGCCTGCCCGCCGCGCCCCCGCCCACCCTGGCTCCTCGTCGCGCGACGCGCCAGCTCCTGCTGCGCCACTCGACGCACCCGGTCAAGGTCGGGGGCGATGCGCCCGTGAGCGTGCAGTCGATGACCACCACCCTGACCGCCGATGTCAACGCCACCTTGCAGCAGATCGCTGAGCTCACCGCCGCGGGCTGCCAGATCGTGCGCGTGGCCGTCCCCAGCCAGGATGACGCCGACGCCCTGCCCCAGATTGCCCGCAAGTCGGGTATCCCCGTCGTGGCCGACATTCACTTCCAGCCGAAGTACGTCTTCGCCGCGCTCGAGGCCGGCTGCGCAGGCGTGCGCGTCAATCCCGGCAACATCAAGCAGTTCGACGACAAGGTCAAGGAGATCGCGCGCGCTGCCAAGGACATGGGCACGCCGATCCGCATCGGCGTCAACGCGGGCTCCCTCGACAAGCGACTGCTCGAGAAGTACGGCAAGGCCACGCCCGAGGCCCTGGTCGAATCCGCCCTGTGGGAGGCGTCTCTCTTCGAGGAGCACGGCTTCGGCGACATCAAGATCTCGGTCAAGCATCATGACCCGGTCGTCATGGTGCAGGCCTACCGTCTCCTTGCCGCCCAGTGCGATTACCCCCTGCACCTGGGCGTGACCGAGGCCGGACCTGCCTTCCAGGGCACCATCAAGTCGGCCGTCGCCTTCGGCGCCCTGCTCTCGCAGGGCATCGGCGACACGATCCGCGTGTCCCTCTCCGCGCCTCCCGTCGAGGAGGTCAAGGTGGGCATCGGCATCCTCGAGTCCCTCAACCTTCGCCAGCGCGGTCTCGAGATCGTGTCCTGCCCGTCGTGCGGGCGCGCTCAGGTTGACGTGTACACGCTGGCGGAGCAGGTGACCGCAGGCCTCGAGGGCCTGGAGGTGCCGTTGCGCGTGGCGGTCATGGGCTGCGTCGTCAATGGCCCCGGGGAAGCGCGCGAGGCCGACCTGGGCGTCGCCTCCGGCAACGGCAAGGGCCAGATCTTCGTGCGCGGCGAGGTGATCAAGACCGTCCCGGAGCACCAGATCGTCGAGACGCTCATCGAGGAAGCCATGAAGCTCGCTGAGGAGATGGGCAATGACGGCGCCGGCGATCCCGTCGTCACCGTCGGCTGAGCGCGACGGCCTGGTTCGGCCGCTGGAGTTCGCGGACCTGCCCGATTTCGAGCGACTCCTCGCCGCTGATCCCATCGCTCACTGCTTCGTCGCCTCGCGGCTCGAGGAGACGCGCGCGGGTGATCGCGCGGGGCGGCAGCGCCTCTCCGCGGACTTCTGGGTGGTGGAGCGTGGCGGTCGATGCGTTGCGGGCCTTCATGTCGGGGCCAATGTCGTCCCCATAGCCACGGACGACGCGGCCCGGCGGGTGCTGGCCGATCGCCTACGTCGCACCGGTCGCAGGGGCTCCTCCCTTGTCGGCCCTGCGGAAGAGGTGCTCGACCTGTGGCGCTTGCTCGACGGTGCGTGGGGTCCGGCACGCGAGGTGCGCGCCCGTCAGCCCGTGCTCGCACTCGATGGTGCTCCCCTTGTCGCACCCGATCCGCTCGTGCGCGAGGTTCGCCCCCAGGAGATCGACCTTCTCGTCCCGGCCTGCATCGCGATGTTCACGGAAGAGGTGGGCGTCTCTCCTGTTGCGGGGGGAGCGGGTGCGGCGTACCGGGCTCGGATTTCCGACTTGGTCCGAGCGGGTCGCGCGCTGGCCCGTATTGAGGACGGTCGCGTCGTGTTCAAGGCCGAGATAGGCGCCGCTTCCCGTCGCGCCTGCCAGGTCCAGGGCGTCTGGGTGGCTCCTGAGCGGCGGGGTGAGGGACTGAGCGAGCCGGGAATGTCCGCGGTGGCGGAGATCGCCCGCGAGCGCGTGGCGCCCATCGTGAGCCTCTACGTCAATGACTACAACGCCGTCGCCCGGCGCTGCTACGACGCGGTCGGCTTCCGGGCAGCGGGTGAGTTCGCCACCGTCCTGCTCTAGCCGTCCCGCTCTGGGCGGCCGGGTAATCGTGGCCCGGTAGCCTCTCCCCACTGCCGTCGGTGAGGAGTCCTAGTGCTGCTGCGAATGTCCCAACTCTTCGTGCGCACCCTCCGCGACGACCCGGCGGACGCAGAGGTGCCGAGCCACCGTCTCCTCGTGCGGGCCGGTTACGTCCGCCGCGTCGCGCCGGGGATCTTCTCGTGGCTCCCGCTGGGCTACCTCGTCTACCGCAATATCGAGTCGATCGTGCGCGAGGAAATGGACCAGGCGGGCTTCCAGGAGGTGCACTTCCCGGCGCTCCTTCCGCGCGATCCCTATGAGCGCACGAATCGCTGGGAGGAGTACGGCGACAACCTCTTCAGGCTGCAGGATCGCAAGGGCGGCGACTATCTTCTCGGGCCTACGCACGAGGAGATGTTCACGCTCATGGTCAAGGGGGAGTACTCCTCCTACAAGGACCTGCCCCTCGTCATCTACCAAATCCAGACCAAGTACCGCGATGAGGCACGTCCCCGCGCCGGCATCCTCCGCGGACGCGAGTTCGTCATGAAGGACTCCTACTCCTTCGATGTGGATGACGCGGGGCTGGAGCGCTCCTACCTCCGTCACCGCGACGCATACATCTCGTGCTTCGGGCGCCTCGGCCTCGACTTCGTCATCGTGTCCGCGCAGTCCGGCGCCATGGGCGGATCGGCGAGCGAGGAGTTCCTCGCGCCCACCGAGTCCGGCGAGGACACCTACGTCCGCTGCACCGCATGTGACTACGCCGCCAACGTCGAGGCGTTCGTAACCGCGCCGATTCCGCCCGCGGACACCTCTGCCCTCCCGGCGGCGCAGGTCCACGACACACCCGACACCCCGACCATCGCGACCCTCGTCGAGGTCTCCAATGCCCGGTCCGAGCTGCGGCACGCCGATCGCGACTGGACGGCGGCGGACACCCTTAAGAACGTCGTCTTCATGGCCGACTACCCCGATGGCGCGAGTGCGCCGCTTGCGATCGGGGTCCCCGGCGACCGCGAGGTCGATGTGAAGCGGCTCGAGGCTGCACTGCACCCGGTCACCCTGAGGCCCTTCGAGGAGGAGGACTTCCCGAAGTACCCCGCGCTCGTCAAGGGCTACATCGGGCCCGGCGCCCTCGGGGGCGAAGGCAATGTCCGCTACCTCGTCGATCCGCGCGTTGCCGTCGGCACAGCATGGATCACCGGTGCCAACGAGAAGGGCCGGCACGTCTACGGCCTCGTCCGCGGGCGCGACTTCGAGGTCGATGGCGAGATCGAGGCCGTCGAGATCGCCGAGGGCGACTCCTGTCCTCGGTGCGGTGCCGAGATCGAGATCGCGCGGGGCATCGAGATCGGCCACATCTTCCAGCTCGGCCGCAAGTACGCGGAAGCGCTCGGGCTCACCGTCCTCGATGAGAATGGCAAGCAGGTGACGGTGACGATGGGCTCCTACGGCCTGGGTGTCTCCCGTGCAGTTGCTGCGGTGGCCGAGCAGCATCACGACGACAAGGGCCTGGTGTGGCCCCGCGCGGTCGCCCCCGCGGACGTGCACGTGGTCGCCACGGGCAAGGACGACGCGCCGTTTGACGCCGCGGAGACTCTCATCGCGGACATCACCGGTCGTGGCGTGCGCGTGCTCTACGACGACCGCAGAGGGGTTTCGCCCGGCGTGAAGTTCAACGATGCCGAGCTCATCGGCGTGCCGACCATCGTGGTCGTGGGCAAGCGGCTTGCCGATGGTGTGGTGGAGTTGCGCGACCGTGCCAGCGGCGAGTCGGTTGATGTGCCGGTGGGTGACATCGCCGATCGCCTCGTCGCGCTCGTGCGTGCATGACGGTCGACGCCGTAATCTTCGATTGGGGCGGGACCCTCACGCCCTGGCACGACATCGACCTGGTGGTGCAGTGGGCGGCGTACGCGCGGGTCTACGATCCGGCCGACGACGGCCTGGCGGAGCGGCTGGCCGCAGCTGAGGTAAGCCTGTGGCGTGAGCAGCAGGCATCTGGCGGTGCCAACGGCACGGGCACGCTCGACCACGTGTTTGCCTCGTGCGGAGTCGATACGTCCCAGGCGCGCCACGGCACCGCCCTAGCGAGCTACCTCGAGGCATGGGATCCGCACACCTTCGCCGACCCGGATGCACGGCCTCTGCTGGAAGGCCTGCGGCAGGCGGGTGTGCGTGTGGGCGTGCTATCCAACACGCTGTGGCCGCGCTGGCATCACGAGGCCGTCTTCTCTCGAGATGGCTTGACCCCATTTATCGATGCGGCGGTCTACTCCAGCGAAATCCCCGTGGCGAAGCCGCACGCGGATGCCTTCCGAGCAGTCATCGCGGCGGTGGGCGCGCCCGCCGAGCGCACCGTGTTCGTCGGGGACCGCCCCTGGGACGATGTGCACGGGGCCCAGCAGTCGGGAATGCGGGCGATCCTCATCCCGCATTCGCGCCTCGGCGATCAAGCGGTCGACGTTGACGTAACTCCGGATGCGGTGGTCGCGCGCCTTGCCGACGTGCTCGGCATCGTTCTGGCCTGGCGGGAATCCACGTGACACCGGAGTGGTACGTCATCGTGCTGCTCTGCGTGGTCGCCGCGGCCGCGGGTTGGGTCGATGCCGTGAGCGGCGGGGGAGGGCTGCTCCAGCTCCCTGCCCTCCTCCTCGCCGTCCCCGCGGACAAGCCCGCACTCGCCTTGGGCACCAACAAGCTGTCATCGATCTTCGGCACCTCGGCCGCGGCCATCACCTACGGTCGGATCGAGATGCCGCGACTGCGGACCGCGCTTCCCATGGCGGGAGCGGCGTTCGCGGGTGCCGCGCTGGGCTCCTTCATGGCGATCCACCTGCCAGCGGCGGTCTACCGGCCGATCATCCTCATCGCCCTCGTGCTCGTGTGGCTCTTCATCGCCTTCCGCCGCGACTTCGGGCTCACGGCGCGCGAGGTGTCGCGCCGCAGGCATCTCGTCACCGCGATCGTCGGAGGGCTCGCGATCGGCTTCTACGACGGCGCAGTCGGCCCGGGCACAGGCTCCTTCCTCATCGTCCTGCTGGTTGCGGCGGTCGGCTACACCTTCCTGCAGGCATCAGCGACCGCCAAGATCGTCAACGTCGGCACCAACGCTGCTTCGCTGATCGTCTTCGGGATCAGCGGCTCGGTGCTGTGGACACTCGGCCTGCTCATGGCTGCATGCAACGTGACGGGGGCCATCATCGGTGCGCGCACCGCCATTGCGCGCGGGAGCGGCTTCGTACGCATTGTCTTGCTCATCGTCACGGGCGTCCTCATTGCCGTGCTCGCCTGGCAGACCCTCGTATCGCTGTGATCCTCAAGCGGCTAGCGCCCGGGAAAGGCCGCGGTGGCCGCGCCCCAGGCGATGGATCGCACCGAGCATTCGCAGGCCGACAGCACGGCGTTGCGGCGCTCTCCGCCGGTGACCTCTGCGGCTAGGTCGGCGTACGCCGCGGCGAGGCGCGCCTCCACTCCAGCGAGCAGGGCGCGGGCAGACTCCGGCGAATCGACGGGACCACTGACGAAGCCGCCCGGGGCTCCCGCTTCTTCTGAGTCGGCCGCCGCGCCTCGCAGCACGAGGACGCGGGCACGATGCGCTGCGAGCCCGCCTAGCGCCAGGTCTCGATCGGCACCGTCGAGCCATGGAGCGGCGACTCCGTAGGCATAGAGCGCGGCCTCCTCGCCGAGGATCGCGGAGAGCAGCGCGCTGTCGGCGGCGGGTCTCATGAGATGCCCCGCAGGTACTCGACGTGGCCGGCTTCCGAAGCGGCGATGAGCGCCGTCACGCGAGCGAGGTCGGCGCCTGATGCCGACTCGCATGAGGCCGTGCGCTGCGCGATGGCCTGCTGCTCGGCATCCGTCAGGGTGGCCAGCGCCTCCGAGCGGGAGCCGACCGCGGGAGCGCCGGGCGGTGATGCCGTGACGCCCATCGCTTCGGCGTGGGCCGCGTGCTCGTCTCGGACGACGGACAGATCGCTTGCGAGCGCGGGATGAGCGGCGATCACGGCGTCGTAGAGGGCGATGAGGGCCGCTTCAGCGGCGGCGACGTCGGAGCGCACCTGCGCATCGGGATCGGACGTGGGAGCAGGAGAGTCGGTGGGCTCAGGGGATGGGCTAGGCGAGCACGCGGCCACGATGAGGGAGGCCCCGACGAGTGCCGAGCCGCCGATAAGGGCGCGCCGCGTGAGAGGGGCGCCGCGCGCAATGGTGGCTGCCTCGGGAGTCTCGGGTCCCCCGGGAGTCTCTGCGCCCTGCACGACGGTCAGCATGCCACGGGACGAGGTACCCTCAGCCTGTCGGCTGCGGCGTGCCGCTGGCGACACGACAGATTCGACACGTGAATACCTGACACGTGCACGACCGCGTGACGAGGGAGGTGCCATGGGACGTCCCTCATACGGTGCCGGCGACGGCGCCAGTAGCGCCAGTGGCGCCGTGCGCTCCGTGATCGAGCCGGTCGTGGCCGCACTCGGACTCGACCTCGAAGACCTCGACGTGCAGGCATCGGGTCGGCGTCGGCGCGTGAGCGTCGTCGTCGACAAGGATGGTGGCGTCGATCTCGATGGAATCGCCTCAGCGAGCCGTGCGGTGTCTGACGCGCTCGACGCCTCGGATGCGATGGGCGACGATCCTTACACGCTGGAGGTCACCTCTCCCGGCATCGATCGACCGCTCACGCTGCCGCGACATTGGCGGCGCAATGTCGGGCGCCGCGTGCTCCTGCACGCGGCAGGCGGCTTGTCGATCGAGGGGCGAGTTCGCGAGGTGGACGACGACGGAGTCGTGCTCGCCGCGGATGCCAAGGGCAAACCGGAGTCGGTGGAGCGGCGTACGCCGTGGCACGACGTCGTGCGCGGTGACGTGCAGGTGGAGTTCCGGCGGCCGCAGGACAGCGACCCGGCGGCAGTCGAGGCCGAGACGGACGAGGTCGCAACGGAACAGGAGGCGTGATGGACATCGACGTCAATGCACTCAAGGCGCTCGTGCGCGACAAAGAACTCTCCTGGGATCTCGTCGTCGACTCCATTGAGCAAGCGCTCCTCATGGCGTATCAGCGCACCGAGGGCGCGGCGGCCGACGCTCGCGTCGAACTCGACCGCAAGACGGGCCATGTGACCGTCTGGGCCCGTGAGGCGTCCCCGGTGGGGGAGCAGGTGGCCGGCGAGGCCGTGGCGGAGCCGCGCGAGTACGACGACACCCCGACCGACTTCGGCCGCGTGGCAGCCGCTACCGCCCGCCAGGTGCTGCTCCAGCGCTTGCGCGATGCCGAGAGCGACCGCACGTTCGGCGAGTTCTCCGGCACCGAGGGGGATCTTGTCTCGGGAGTCATTCAGCAGGGCAGCGACCCGCGGGTCGTGCGCGTCGACCTGGGCAAGGTCGAGGCGGTGCTTCCGCCGTCAGAGCAGGTGCCCGGCGAGTCCTACCCGCACGGCACCCGCATCAAGTGTGTCGTTACTGGAGTGCGCAAGGGTCCGCGCGGGCCCCAGGTGACGGTCTCGCGATCGCACCCCGCGCTCGTGCGCGGACTCTTTGCACTCGAGGTGCCGGAGATCGCCGACGGGAGCGTGGAGATCGCGGGCCTTGCGCGCGAGGCAGGGCACCGGACCAAGATCGCCGTACGGTCGACGGTTCCCGGGCTCAATGCGAAGGGGGCATGCATCGGCCCCATGGGGCAGCGGGTCCGCCAGGTGATGAGCGAGCTCGGGGGGGAGAAGATCGACATCGTCGACTTCAGCGAGGATCCCGCGGAGTTGATCGCCCACGCCCTTTCGCCCGCGCGCGTGAGCCGGGTGGAGATCGTCGACCCGGTCGCGCGGGCCGCTCGGGTGACAGTCCCGGACTATCAGCTCTCCCTCGCGATCGGGCGGGAGGGCCAGAATGCCCGGTTGGCCGCCCGACTCACCGGGTGGCGTATCGATATTCGGCCTGACACGGAGCCCACGGGCCCCTCAGCGCCCGAGGGGCCCGAGGACGTGCCTGCCTCCTCGTAACGGCACCGGTGCCCGAGGACGGCCCCCGCGGCGTTACACTCGGGCGTCCGAGTGGATCCGACCCGGGATCGATGTGAGCGCACCCCGCACCTCAAGCGTGCGCACCTGCATCGGCTGCCGTGGCCGGAGTTCACCGGAAGGCCTCCTGCGGGTGGTCCTCGTCGAAGGGGTCGTCACCCCGGACCCGGAGGCCACCCGACCTGGGCGGGGAGCATGGTTGCACCCCGGCTGCCTGGAGGTCGCCGAGCGCCGCAAGGCGTTCACCCGCGCGCTGCGTGCGAGCGCGGCACTGGATCTCTCCGTGCTGCGGGAGTTCGCGGGGCGCATGCAGTTGTCCGAAGGTCCGTAGTTGCTTGAGCCGCAGAGATGGGGCATCCGAGGATGAGCCACCGATGAGCACCCAGCCATGAGCAGGGTCGTCCAGCACTGACGGTCCGGACGCGCGCCCGTAGCGCGCCTACCGGACCAAAGACAGGAGAGTTGTGTCGAAGGTCCGGGTCTATGAGCTCGCCAAAGAGCTCGGAGTCGAGAGCAAGGTCGTGCTCGCCAAACTGGCGGAGCTCGGCGAGTTCGTGCGCTCGGCATCATCGACGGTCGAAGCGCCCGTCGTTCGCAAGCTGAAGGACGCGATGCCGGCGGCGCCTGCCGCCGAAGCGAAGCCCAAGCGCGCGACCAAGAAGGCTGCCGCCCCCAAGGAGGCTCCGCCGGCGCCGGTCGAGGCTGCGGCTGTCGCGGTCGAAGCCGTAGCTGAGGCTCCCGCCGCGCCACGCGCCCCCGAGCCGGAGGTGGCCGAGCCCGCCGTCCCTGCCGCACCCGCGGCCGTGGGCGACGAGGGCGATGGCCCCCGGCCCGCGCGGCCTGCAGGTCCGCGCCCGGGCAACAATCCCTTCACCGGCAATGTCGCCGCGCGCGAGGCTCCGCGACCGGCGGCACCCCGCCCGGGCAACAATCCCTTCACCGGCAACACCGGCATGGGACGCCCAGCGCCGGCTGTGCCCGGTATCCCTCGTCCTACCCCCGGCATGATGCCGCGCGTTCCCGGTGTCCCGCGCCCCGGTGCGCGCCCGGCGGGTGCTCCCGGTCGTCCCGGTGGCGCTCCCGGTCGTCCCGGTGGCGCTCCCGGTCGTCCCGGCGGTGCTCCGGGGGGCCGTGGCCCGGGTCGTCCCGGTGGTGGCTTCGGTGGCGGCCCCGGTGGCGGCCCCGGCGGTGGCGGGGGCCCGGGCGGTGCGCCCGGTGGCGGCTTCGCCGGTCGACCCGGTGGTCG
>CAYYZU010000009.1:0-22034 GCA_964476205.1 uncultured Actinomyces sp.
AGGTTGAGCAGCACGATGCCGCCGATGCCCTCGACGAGCTTCATCGGCCGCTGCGCCACGGTCACCAGCCGGGGGATGACCTCCCGCAGGAGCGGTCGGACGCGACCGAAGACGTAGCGACGCAGGGGAGCCACGGCAAAGGCGGCGAGGAAGAGGATGACGACGGCGATGACGACGATGACCGCCCATGCGGGTGGATCGAAGGTGAAGTCGGCCTGGGTGCCGGCTGCGATGCCGAAGCCCAGCAGTAGGAGAAGGTGCACCACGAAGGCAGCCACCTGCGACACGCCCACGCTTGCGCCTGCGAGAGCCGGATGCAGTCCCGCCTTCGTGAGGAAGCGCATGTTGATCGCCACCGAGCCGAGAGTGGGCGGCGACACCAGCGTCGCGAAGTCACCGGCGACCTGGGCGAGCATGGTGCGGTGAAGCGGGATCCGCTCAGGCACGAATCCGCTCAACGACCACGCGGCGCCGACGTAGGTGACGAGTGCAGCGACGACGGCGACGGCGAGCCACTCGAGTGACGCGGACGTGAGCAACTCGCCCAGGTCGACCTGGGCCAGCTGCGAGAGCAGCACGTAGGCGGCGATCGTGCCGACGACGATCATGATCAGGGTGCGCGGCTTGATGCGCTCGACGTTGATCTGCTCGACCTCGCCGTCGGGCCGAATCTCGACCAGGGCGTCGCGCAGGTGGACCATGAGGTCGCGGTTCTTGCGCATCGCCTTGCGCGTGGACGGCGCGAGCGCCACGGGCTGCAGCACGGGCAGGGCGCGGGCCAGGCCGGGTACGCCGAGGACCTTGCGTCCGGTGCGGATCGCGCGGTCGGCACCGACGATCAGGGCCAGCGTGCACAGCAGCTCGGCCACGTCGATCCGCTGGGCGACGTCGCCTGCGGCCACGGTGCCGCTCGCCTCGCCGACGAGCCACACCTTGCCCTCGCGATCGAGCAGGATGTTGTCGCTCGTGAGGCTGCGGTGGGCGATCTCGTTGTCGTGCAGCGTCCGCATCGCGCGCCAGGCCTGCTCGAGGTCGTCGTCGCTGATCTGGTCCGGGGCGAGATCGCTGAAGCGGGTCGCGACGGTGTAGTCGTAGGCGAGCAGTGCGGAGTCGGCGCCGACCTCGCTGGTCAGGAGCAGTCGCGGGACAGGGGCGTTGGCGGCCTGGGCGGCGTAGGCCATGAGTGCGGCGTGGTCGAGCTCGCGGCGCATGTTGAACGCGCCGCGTCCGGACTCATCTCGTAGGCGCAGGGCCTTCCATGCAGCACTGGCGAGGCCCGCTCCTTCGAGGTCGCGGTCGAGGACCACGACCTCCAGGGACTCCCCGCTTCGCGTCGTCGCGACGTAGCGGCGTCCGATCGCGGTCTGCCGCGATGCGCGCAGCACCGTGAGCGGGTAGCCCGCGCGGGCCATGGTCGCGGCCACCTCGGACCCGGACGGTCGCGTGGTGGGCGTGCCGACGACGTACCGCGTGAGCAGGCCGAGGCCCCAGCCGACGAAGAAGGAAATGAGCAGCCCCGCCACGGTCGCCGTGGTGCTCAGCAGGGCCACGGTCGCGAGCGAGCCCACGACGAGGACCGACAGGATGTCCCACGGCCGCCGGCTCATGAGTCGTGCCACGGTGACGAACGCGACGAGACCGCCGATGATCGGTGCGGTCACGGAGGTGTCGCCGCCGACGGATCCTGCGAGCGCCGTCACGAGCTGAGCGCTGCCGTAGGTCTCGACGAGATACGACGCCAGCGTGAGCAGCACGACCGTGAGGAGCAGGCCCACGAGTGCGTCGAAGAGTTGCCGGACGCGCCTGCGGATGACCAGGTTGACGGCAGCGGCGATCGGCAGCCCGAGCAGGCCGATGCCCCCGATGATGTTGAGCGCCAGGATGATGATCGAGGGCAGTAGCGCGGCGCCGCCGGTGATGTCCTCCTCGATCCCCTCCGTCGTGCTGGTGGCGAAGTAGGCGATGAAGATGGTGGCCGCCGTCGCCGCGAGAGCGACGAGGAATCTCGCGAGGTCCAGGGGCCTGCGCAGGCGGCGGGGGATGACGCCGTCCTCGATGACGACGGTGGACTGGGCCGCCGGCGGAATCTCCGGCCGGGGGATCGCGACCGTCTGCCGCGGCGCGGGATCCATCGACGGCGCAGGATCGACCGGAGGAGTCGCCCCTGCGGGGCTGTCCCCGGGGCGTGCGCCCACGTCGGTCATCCCCTGATCGTCCCATCCGGAGGGTGCCTGGGCCGGGCGACCCGCTCCCGGCGCCCCATCGGGCAGGACCGGTCAGACCCCCCTGATGGGATGTCCCCATGCCCGTCCCGGTCCTGCGCCTGTCGCCACCGGGCCCGTACGCCGCTCCGCCGCTGGACGCGGCGCAGGAGCGCGTGGTCTCGTGGGCGGGGCCGGGCACCTGCGTGGTGCTCGGCGGCCCGGGCACCGGAGCCACGACGGCGATCGTCGAGGCCGTCGTCGCGCACCTGACCGAGCAGTTGTCCTCCCGCGTGCTGGTCCTCGCGCGAGACCGTGACGCCGTGCGCCGCACGCGGGCGGCCATCGCCCGGCGCATGCCCGCGGGCGCGCTGCCGACGGTGACGACGTTCCACGGTCTTGCCTACTCACTCGTACGTCGCACGACAGGCCCTGGCCCCGATGCCGCGATGCCACGCTTGCTCTCCGGCGCCGAGGAGGATGCGCGCATCCGAGACCTCCTGCGCGGTGCCATCGCTGACGGCGACCTGCCGTGGCCCGACGATCTCCTCGCGGCCTCGGCCACCCTCGGGTTCGCCAACGACCTGCGCGCGATGCTGGCGCGTGCGCGCGAGATGGGGTTGAGCCCGGCTGACCTCGATGCGATCGGGCAAGAGGCGGGCGTGCCCGCGTGGCAGACCCTCGGGCGCCTGGCCGAGATCGATGCGGAGGTCATGGCGCTCGAGGGAGTCATCGACTACGGCAGTTTGCTCGAAATCGCCATCGAGGCCGCCCGCGACTGGTCCGGCGAACTCGATCGCATCTACGTCGACGACTTCCAGGAGGCCGGTCCCCTGCAGCGACAGTTGCTTGAGGCTCTCACCGGCCCGACCACGTCGACCGTCGTGGCCGCCGACCCTGATATCGCGGCCTTCGGTTTCCGCGGCGGAGATCGCCTCGGCGTGCTGCGCCTCATCGAGGAGACCGCTGCCGAAGTGATCGTGCTCGACCGCGTGCACTGCGGGACCGGGGCAATCCGTGCGGCGTACGACGCTGTTCGTCGTCAGCCGGCGCTGCCGGGACTGAGCGCACCCCTCCTGCGCGCCTACCGCAACCCGGGGGATGACTCCCATGCCGAGCAGGGAAGTGTCGAGGTCCTCGCGCACGACACCTGGGGCGATCTCGTCGCGTGGATCGCCGACGACCTGAGACAGCGCCACCTGGGGCGATCCGGCGTCGACCCGGTGCCGTGGAGCGACATCGCCGTCATCGCGCGGTCGACGAGTCACCTCGAGAGCCTGCGCAGGGCGCTGACCGCCTCAGGGGTTCCGGTCACGATGGCCAGTGCCGATATCCCGCTTCCTGACGAGCCCGCGGTAGCCACGCTTCTCGCCGCAGCCTCCGCGGCGATCGCACCCGAGGACCTGAGCGTCCAGGGTGCCGTCGACCTCGTGACCGGTCCGCTGCTCGCCCTCGACGTCGCGGACCTGCGCGCCCTGGCGCGTGCGTTGCGCGAGGAATTCCGCGCGGCTCACCCCGGGCAGCCGGCGCCCCCCGGCACGGAGCTCGTGCGCGACATGATCGCGGAGGCGATCGCCGATCCGGGCGCATCCCGCGAGGTCGCCGAGCCTGCGCGAGAAGCAGGCGAGCGCGTCCGTGCGCTGGGTGCTGCGCTCGCCGCCGTGCGCGCGCGAGCCGACGCGGGCGCCGCTCCCGGCGATGTGCTGTGGCAGGCGTGGTCCGGGGCAATCCCGGACGACGAAGGACTGGCCTGGCCCGAGCGTCTCCGCCGGGCCGCGCTCGCGGGGCACGCGGCAAGTGGACACGATCTCGATGCCGTGCTCGCGCTCTTCGCTACGGCGGAGCGGCTGAGCGATCGCTACGCCGGGGTCGTGGGCATTCGCGGGCTGCTCGCGACGCTGCAGGGCCAGCGCGTCGCTGCCGAGCGCGTCGCCGCGGCGGCCCCGGCGACTCCTGCCGTCGCGCTGCTCACCGCGCACCTTGCGGTGGGGCGCCAGTGGGAGCATGTCATCGTCGTCGGAGCCCAGGAGGGTGCGTGGCCGCCGGCTCTCGGAGGATCCTCCGCCCTGCGGGTGTCGGAATGGGACTCGATCATCTCCGGCGGGACCTGGAGCGATTCGAGCACCGCGCTGCGTGCGGCTTCCGCCGAGCGCATGGCGCAGGAGCGACGGCTCTTCGCCCTCGCGGTCTCACGCGCGCGCAGCCGTCTCACCGTCGCGACGGTCTCGTCCGATTCTGAGCAGCCGAGCCGCTTCGTCGATGATCTCGGCATCGAGCCTCGGCGTCGGTCCGGCCGGCCGCCGCGACCTCTCACCCTCGATGGTCTCGTCGCCCGTCTGCGCACGGTGGCCCAGGACCCCGGTCAGTCGCCGGCCCTGCGCAGCGCTGCGGTGCAGCGCCTGGCGGTCCTCGCGGACGCGATCGACGACGAGGGAGTACCCCTGGCGCCGCGTGCGGACCCGATGACCTGGTGGGGGGTGGTCGAGCCCACGCCGGGGTTGGAGCCGGTCCGCCCGGTCGATCGCCCGGTCGCGCTGTCGGGTTCGGGGCTGGCGACGTTGCGGGGCTGCCCCCTGCGCTGGTTCCTCTCTCGCGTCGTGCGGGCGGAGGGTCCGCGCGGCAGGGCGCTCGCCATCGGCAGCCTGGTGCACGCGATGGCCGAGCGCGCTGCGCGCGATGAGATCCCCAGGGATCCGGACGTCATGCTCGGTGAAATCGACCGGGTCTGGGCCGAGTTGCCCTTCGATGCTCCGTGGGAGGCCCAGGCTGAGCGCGCCGAGGTAGCCGCCGCCCTCGCTCGCCTGTGCGCCTACCTGAGCGCTGCCGATCCCGTGCTCGCGGTCGAGCACGAGTTCCACGTGACGATTCCCCTGACCGTCGGTGCTGGCGCGGAGGCCGGCGCGGGAGGGACGGAAGACGAGGTGGTCCTCCGCGGTGCCATCGATCGTGTCGAGATCACCGCCGACGGGCGCGTGCGCCTTGTCGACTTCAAGACTGCGCGCACCCCACCGAGTGGCCCGGCCGTCGAGTCGGATCCGCAGCTGGCGACGTACCAGCTTGCCGTGCAGCACGGCGCACTCGGTGATCTCGCCCCCGATCCGGAGCTTGCCGGAGCCACGCTCGTGCAACTGCGAGTCGACGCGAGTGGGAGCCCCGGGCACCCCCGGGTGCAGGGGCAGTCGGCGCTGGACGATCGAGACGACGACTGGATCGTCGACGAGATGGCTGCGGCTCTCGCGCGCGTGCGCGCCGAGGACTTCCCGGCCGTTCCCTCGGGTGATTGCCGCACCTGTCCCTATGTCAGTGCATGCCCAGCGCAGCCCGAAGGCCGCGAGGTCCTCGCATGACCGAGAGCCGCGTGAAGATCGAGGGGGTGCTGGGGCACCCCCTCAGTGACGAGCAGTGGGCGGCGGTGAGCAGCCCGGCCGAGCCGTCGGCGATCGTCGCGGGGGCCGGGTCCGGCAAGACGACGGTGATGTCCGCCCGCGTGCTCTGGCTCGTGATGGACGAGCTGGCTCTCCCTGACGAGGTCCTCGGACTGACCTTCACCACCAAGGCAGCCGGTGAGCTGCTCACCCGCACCCGTCGGCTCCTCGTGCGTGCCGACCGCGAGGGCCTGCTTCCGGATGGCCTGGTCGACGCCGGTGCGATCGAGCCGGCTATCTCGACGTACCACTCCTTCGCCAGCCGCCTCGTGCGCGATCACGGCGTGCGCCTCGGCCTTGAGCCGGACACCGACGTCCTCGCCGATGGCGCACGCCAGGCACTCGCGGCCCGGGTCGTGCGCGCGACGAGCCTGCCCCTCGCCGGTCTTGGTCGCTCGCCCACGTCCCTCATCGAGGCGGTACTCACCCTCGACGATGCCCTGGCCGAACTCGATCTCGAGCCGGAGCGCCTGCTGGAGCACTCGGTGGATCTCATCGACTGGCTCGAATCCCTCCCCGCCCTGCAGTCCATCGGCCTCGACATGCTCGACACCGCCCGGGTGCGCGCGGCCCTCTGCGGCCTGGTCGAGGAGTTCCGCACGGCCAAGCTCGCCGCGCACTCCATCGACTTCGCGGACCAGGTGCGCCTGGCGCTGCGCATCGTCCGCGCAGCGCCCGAGGTGCGCGACGAACTCCGCCAGCGCTACCGCTTCGTGCTGCTCGACGAGTACCAGGACACCTCGGCCGCCCAGCGTGTGCTGCTGCAGCAGGTCTTCGCCGACGGACACCCCGTGACCGCCGTGGGCGACCCGTGCCAGGCCATCTACGAATGGCGCGGAGCCAGTGTTGCCAATATCGACCACTTCCCCCACCACTTCTCGCGAGCGGAGGGAGCTGGTCCCGCGCCGCGCTATCCCCTCGTCGACAACCGGCGCTCTGCGCCGCGCATCCTCGCGCTGGCCAACGACGTGGCCGCCCCGCTGCGCGCAGTGCATCCCGGCGTAGAGCCCCTGCGCGCGGCCGCCACCGGGCGCGGCGCGGGCGAAGTCGTGGTCGCCCTCCACGAGACTCACGACGATGAAGTCGACTGGGTCTGTGATCGCGTCGTCGAACTCCACGAGCGGCACGGTGGCTGGGAGGGCATTGCCGTCCTCGCGCGCACAGCCGCCACCCTGGTGGACGTCGATGCTGCCCTGCGTCGCCGCGGCGTGCCGACCCGCCTGATCGGCGCGGCGGGGCTGATGCAGGTCCCCGTCGTCGCGGAGCTCCGCGCCCTCCTCGAGGTCATCGACGATCCCGCGTCCGATGTCGCGCTCGTGCGCCTGCTCACGGGGCCACGCTGGCGCATCGGCCCGCGTGATCTCGCCGCACTCGGCGCGCTGTCGCCCGCCTCCTCACGTGAGCGTGCCGAGGAAGCCGATCTCGATACCGCCCTGCGCGTCGCCGTCCTGGGCAGTGATCCTGTCGATCGTCCGAGCCTTGCCGAGACCATCGAGTCCGCTATCGCGCGGCAGCCGGGCGAGGAGTCTCGGCTGTCCCCGCCCGCTGCGCGACGTCTTGCGCGCCTCACCGAGGAGATTCGCCGGCTGCGACGCCACGTCGACGAGCCGTGCGTCGATCTCATCGCCCGCGTCCTGCGCACCACGGGACTGGGAGTCGAAGCCGGGATCGGGCCCGATGCCTCAGACAATGCGCGCGCCCTCGCCGACTTCAGGGAGCTTGCCGCCCGCATGTCGCGGGGGTCGAGTTCGGGTTTGAGTGCTTTCCTCGCGCGCCTGCGCGAGGCCGAGCGCTACGACGAGTCTCCCCAGCGTGATGAGGTCCCCGCCGGGGATGCGGTCGTCCTCATGACGGCCCACCGCGCCAAGGGACTGGAGTTCCCCCATGTCGTCGTGCCGGGAATGTGCCGGACCGTCTTCCCCAGCGGCAAGGGCCGGGAGCGCTGGCCGCGCACGGCGGCGGTGGTGCCCTGGGCTCTGCATCCCGATGCCCCACCGCACCTTGCGGCGTTCCCTGATCGCGCGTCCGGACCCAGGGCCAAGGACCACGACGAGTTCGTCGCGCGCAGCGGCGATGCCGAGTTGCTCGAGGAACGGCGACTCGCCTACGTGGCGCTGACACGCGCCGAGCGAAGCCTCACCGTCAGTGGTCATTGGTGGGGACCCTCGCAGCAGCGACCGCGAGGCCCCGGCCCCTTCCTCGATGAGATCCGTGCCTGGTGCGACGACCATGGGGGACACGTGGCCGTGTGGGCGCCCCCACCTGCGGACGACGCGACAAACCCGGCGATGGATGATCGCGCGAGGCAGTGGCCTCCCTCCGCGGAGTCAGCGCGCACGCGCCTGATCCGTGAAGTCGCTCGTGAGGTCGCCGTGGTCCGCGAGTCGCGTCCGGAGGGTCCCGTCATTGCCGATGCCGGCGAGCGCGCGCTGATCGAGTCATGGGATTCGGACATCGCGGCGCTTCTCGAGGAGGCTCGTCGTTCGCGCGCTCCTCTCGCTGTGCGCGTCCCCGATGACCTCTCGACCACGGCCCTCGTGCGTCTCGCGGAAGATCCGGAGGCATTCGCGCGCGACCTGGCAAGGCCCATGCCGAGACGACCGCATCCCGCTGCGCGGCTGGGCACCGAGCTCCATGCGTGGATCGAGGGGCAGTACGCCGTACAGACGCTCTTCGACCTCGAGGAACTCGATGCCGCCGACGATCTCGACACCGACCTGGACCTCGCGCAGCTTCGTGCCGCCTTCCTGCGCACTCCCTACGCCGCGCGGGCACCCATCGCGGTGGAGGAGCCCTTCGCCCTATCGATCGGCGGCCGCGTGGTGCGAGGGCGCATCGACGCCGTGTTCTCATCCGCCGACGGGGGAGCGGAGGTCGTCGATTGGAAGTCCGGAGGCCGGGGGAGCCTGAGCGACCTGCAGCTGGCGATCTACCGGCTGGCGTGGGCGCAGATCGCGGGGATCCCCCTCGAGCGGATCGATGCCGCCTTCGTGCTCGTGCGCACGGGCGAGGTCGTCCGACCCGAGCGACTGCTCGAGCGCGAGGCCATCGAACGGCTGCTCAGCGGTCCGTGACCTCGCGTCGCGCGTCGGGATCAGCCGTCGTCTCCTCCGGTGCCACTGCCTTGACCCCGACCAGCTTGCGCAGCCAACGACGGCAGGGCTCTTCGACGATCCGCCACATGAGCCAGGCGATGACGAACGATCCCGCGATCGCCAGGAGCACGGACACGGCGTAGAGCGGACCGGACTCGATGCCGACCGCATTCATGCCAGCTCGCCACACGCCGAACCACACGAGGTGCGTCATGTAGAGCGAGTAGGAGACGACGCCGCCGAGGATGAGGGTGTCGGTGCCGAGCCAGCGAGCCTGGCCGCGGCGCGACAGGGCGAGGGCCCCGATCCAGATGATGAGCGGGGGCACGAGCCACAGGTGGAAGAACGGCGGCAGCGGCTCGGCATCAGGATCGTTCAGCGTGATCGGCGACTGTGCCGTGGTCCAGTTGCCCAGGAAGACCGCGGCGGCGACGACAAGCAGCGGCATGAGCACGGAGACCGCCGTCGCCGCGCGCTCCACCCGCGGGCTGGGATCGGAAGCGCCGGATGGGATGAGCCTCAGCACGATGAGGTAGGTGATGGCGCCCGCCGTGAACTCCGTGAGCACGCGGATGACGGAGCCCCACAGGTCGGTGTAGTAGGGGTCGATGGTGAGGCTGCCGCGCCAGAGAAGTGGTGCGAGTGCGACGAACCAGGCGAGCACCAACACCGGGGTGGGCACGCGCTTGTGGAGTGCGTAGAGCACGAGCACGAGAAGCGGGAAGAGAAGGTAGGCGAGCCACTCCATCGACAGCGACCAGGCGACCACGTTCCAGCCCCGGTCCGGATGCGGACCCCACTCCTGGATGAGGAGCAGGTTGCGCACGTAGTCCCAGGCGTTGAGCCAGGGGCGGTCCTTGTCCACGCCCGTCACCCAGGCTTGCGCGATGACGGCCAGGCCCGCGACGTTGAGCATGACGAAGTGCACCGGGTAGATGCGCGCGAGTCGCAGCCACCAGAAACTGGCCGCGGAGCCCAGCGCGATCCGGGAGCCCATGCGCGTGAGGTAGGTGTGGGTGATGATGAATCCGGAGAGCGCGAAGAAGAGATCGACTCCGAGACGGCCGACGCGGATCACCTCGCTCAGCACCGGGATGTCCATCACGCCAATGCGATCGAGCGGATCCTGCAGGTGGTAGAGCAGCACCCAGAATGCGGCGACGAAGCGAATGCCGGTCAGCTGTCGGATGAAGACCGCCATGTCACCTCCCGGTTGCTTCGTGGATCGCTCCGCGTGAAGGTCCCATCGTCCCACGCGCGGAGACGGCTACCCTCGGGCCATGCCGAAGCCGCCGTCCGAATCCGCGCTGCTCGCGGACCTAGCACTGGCCCGCGGCGGGATTGACCGTCGTGCGGAGTTTCGGTCCGACGGGGAGTGGCTGGAGCGGGCCTGGGCGGACGAGAGCACGCGCGTGCTGGCTGTGCGCGATGGCGTGATCCCGACGGTCCCCGGTGCTGCTCGAATCCGCTCCCTGCTCCCCGCCGAGGTGCCGGGCGATGCCGAGCGCATGCTGCTGGGCACCGACGTCCGCGGCACCACATGGTTCGCCGCGCGTATGCCTGTCGAGGGTCCCTCCGCCGGCCTGCGTGAGGTGGGTGCTGAGTTGGGCGGCGACGAGGTCGCCCTGGCGACGACAGCCATCGCCCTCGACAACTGGCACGGTGCGCACCCCCGATGCTCGCGCTGCGGGGCGGCCACCGTCCCCGGCCAGGCCGGCTGGGTGCGACGCTGCCCGGACGACGGCAGCGAGCACTATCCGCGCACGGATCCTGCCGTGATCGTGCTCGTCATCGACGACGACGATCGCGCACTCCTGGGGCGGCAGGGGCGCTGGCAGCCGTCGTGGTTCTCCACGCTCGCGGGATTCGTCGAGCCGGGTGAGTCTGCGGAAGCAGCTGTGCGCCGGGAGATCCTCGAGGAGGCGGGCGTCATGGTCGGCGAGATGACGTATCTCGGCAGCCAGCCGTGGCCCTTCCCGTGTTCGCTCATGCTCGGCTACCACGCGTGGGCGACGAGCACCGACATAGCCGTCGACGGCGAGGAGATCGTGGAAGCACGCTGGTTCTCGCGCGCCGAGCTTGCAGCCTCATGCGCGTCAGGCGAGGTGGCGCTGCCGCCCGCGGTGTCGATCGCTCGCAGGCTCATCGAGCGGTGGTACGGCGAGCCGTTGAGCGGCGACTGGATCCGCCCCTGACGTAGTCGCCTATGGACCGAGCTGTCCTAGAGACCGAGCTGCCCTAGAGACCGAGCTGCGCCTTGACCTGGCCGAGCGAGGGATTAGTCATCGTGGTGCCGTCCGCGAAGAGCAACGTGGGCACGGTCTGGTTGCCGCCATTGACGCCCTCGACGAAGGCCGCCGCCTCGGGATCGGCCTCGATGTCGATCTCCAGCACCTCGATGCCCTCGCGTCCCAGCTGGGCCTTCAGGCGCTGGCAGAAGCCGCACCAGACGGTGGTGTACATCGTGAGCGGCGCAGGAGCGGTCGACATGGGGAGATCCTCCCGTGAGCCGTTCGGCTCGGCAACGTGGGGCGCCCGTCGTCGGACCCGGATGCGACGATGCCCCCGTGACTTCCGACCTCCTCGATGCGCTCGACCCTGAGCAGCGCGCGGTCGCGGAGTCCGTGGAGGGTCCGGTTGTCGTCTGGGCCGGCGCCGGCACCGGCAAGACCCGCGCCGTCACCTACCGCATTGCCCACGCGGCGCGCACGGGTGCGCATGACCCCCGGCGGGGACTCGCCGTCACCTTCACCACGCGGGCGGCCGGCGAGATGCGTGAGCGCCTGCTCCGGCTCGGCGTGGAGGGCATGCAGGTGCGCACCTTCCACTCAGCCGCCCTTCGCCAGCTCCGCCACTTCTGGCCGCGCGCCATCGGGGGGCAGCCGCATGATGTCGTCGCGAAGGTGACGCCGCTGGTCGCGGAGGCCGCGTCACGCTGCGCGGTGGCCACCGACTCCGCCACCGTCCGCGATCTCGTCGCCGAGATCGCGTGGGCCAAGCAGGTCGAGATCGATCCCGAGCGATACCCGGAGCTGGCCGCATACCGCACACCGCCCCTCCCCGCTGCCGACGTCGCGCGGGTCTACGCCGCCTACGACGACATCAAGTCCGACCGCGGCGTCATGGACTTCGACGATGTCCTGCTCATGACGGTCGGCCTGCTCGGGGAGCGCCCCGACATCCTCGACGAGGTCCGCGCCGCCTACCGATGGTTCACCGTCGATGAGTTCCAGGACGTCAGTCCCCTGCAGCATCGCCTGCTCGACCTGTGGCTAGGCGACCGGCGAGACATCTGCGTCGTCGGCGATGCCGCGCAGACCATCTACTCGTTCGCGGGGGCGACCGACAGATTCCTGCGCGAGTTCCCGCGCCGCTTCCCGGGCGCGACGCAGGTGCGGCTGGTGCGCGATTACCGCAGCACCGAGCCGATCGTCGCCCTGGCCAATGCGATTCTCGTCGAGGCGGGTGACGATTCCGGTCGCCTCGTGTCGCAATGCGGGCCCGGTCCGGACCCGGAGGTCCGTGACTTCGACGACGAGGTCGCCGAAGCGCAAGCCGTCGCGAGGCACATCTCCGGGCTCATCGACGAGGGCGTGCCACCCGAGGGGATCGCCATCCTGGTGCGCATCAATGCCCTCATGCCTGCATTCGAGGAGTCGCTCTCGGCGCTGGGCATTCCGCTCGTGCTGCGCGGCGGCGAGCGCTTCTTCGAGCGGCGAGAAGTGCGCGAAGCCGTCACGCGACTGCGTGGCGCGGCGCGCAGCGGTGAGGCAGCGGGGGCCGCTTTGCCGGATCAGGTGTCCTCCGTGCTGAGCGCGATGGGGTGGAGTGCGGAGGCGCCGCGCACCACGGGTGCCGTGCGCGAGCGCTGGGAGTCCCTCGCATCGATCGTCGACCTGTCCGCTGCTCACGGCGCCGAGGGAGGCGATCTCTCCAGCCTCGTCGACGATCTCGATCGACGAGCCGCTGCCCAGCACGCTCCGGTGGCTCGCGGCGTCACGCTCGCCACCATCCACGCCGCCAAGGGCCTGGAGTGGGATGCCGTCATCGTCGCCGGCTGCGCCGAGGGATCCATCCCGCACGCGCAGTCCACGGCCCCGGAGGCACTGTCAGAAGAACGCCGCCTGTTCTACGTCGCGATCACTCGTGCGCGCAGTCGGCTCCTCATCACATGGTCGCGATCGCGTCAGCCGGGCGGTCGTGGCACCCGTCAGCGCAGCCGCTTCCTCGACGCGCTGGCCCCCGAGGCCGGGGGAGACACACTCACTCCGAGTTCCAGTGTGCGTCGCGGCCGCGGGGGTCGTGCCGGGACGCGTCGCGAGCCTGCGGCGTGCCGTGCGTGCGGTCGCAGTCTGGTGACCGGTGCGGAGCGCGCGCGTATGCGCTGTCGCACGTGTCCGCCGGCAGCGAGCGAGGCCACCGTCGATCGCCTGCGCACGTGGCGGCTCGAGCGCGCCCGCGAGCGCGAGGTGCCCGCCTATGTGATCTTCACCGACGCCACCATGGAGGCCCTTGCCGAGACCCTGCCCAGCGACACCGACGAGTTGCTTGCCATCAGCGGCATCGGCCCCGACAAGGTGGAGCGCTACGGCGAGGCGCTCCTGGAGCTGCTCGCCGAGTCGAGGAGTCACGACATCGTCGAGGCTCCCTAGCCGGCGAGACGGCGTCGTGCGCTCCCACTGCCCGTCTCGGGCCACAGGCATCCGCACAGCGGGTGCGGCGGCCGCGACTCGAAGTCGATCGCTGCGTCCGGCAGCCCGACGATGAGCGCGGCGTTGATCGCCGGTGCCTGCACCTCGGCCGGACCCGCGTCGATGACGGCAAGGGCGTGCAGTGCAGCCCAGGCCCCTGCCAGGTGCGCCAGGCCGGCTGCTGCGGGCCCGGGACGCCGCGCCGACCACTGCACGGCCGCCCGCGGCCAGGAGTCATCGGCATCGGCCAGGTGGAGGTCACGGCAGCGCAGGCACGAGGTGCGCCCCGGGATGACGAGTGGACCGATCACCGCCCGGGCACCGGTGACTGCCACGGCGAGGTGCGGGATATCGAGCGCCATGGCATCGGGATCGGCGGCGGCATCAGGGTGAGCCGTGTCGCAGAGCACGTGGCAGGCACGCGGGAGGGTGGCGCGGCGATGGCGCTTCGACCCGGAGTGCGTGGCCCGGTCCTGGACGACATTGCCCACGCCGGCGCAGGTGAGGACGAGTGCGACCGCCTCGGCAACCGGGTTGGCGCCCTGGATGGCCACCTCCGCGCTCTGACGGCGGTCGATCGCTTCGCGTGCCCTGGGCGTGCCGCCATAGAGGTGACGGGCGGCGACGACCTCGGGGGCGATCAGGTCGCGCAGGTGCACCGGCGCATCGCGCAACGAGTCGGGCATCTGGGCCGCATCGTCGACGAGGCCGCTGCGCACACCCGCACCGAGCAGTCGTCGCATCAGCGCGGGTCGCAGGCCTTGCTCGCCGCCGATCGCCAAGGCGTCGGCGAGTACCCGCTCTCCGTGGAGCCCGAGGAGCCATTCGAGGTGCGCGTGGTCCACGCCTTCCAGCCGAATCTGGCGGGGCGGCCAGCCCAGCTCCACGCAGGAGTCCGATCTCCAGACGACGGGCACGTCGTCGCGGGCCCACGGTCGGGAGGGAAGCGCGGGATCGTGTGAGGGCATGCGCGGAGCGTTGCATGACGCCGGCTTCGTGGGTGCGCGTCATCCACAGCTCGCGCCGCGCTCCTCAGTCAGCCGCGAGCCTCAGTCATTCGTGCCGCAGAAGCGCATGGCATACGCCGCAAGGACCTGGGCGCACGCCACGGTCTCCCGCAGGTCGACCCATTCGGCGGGTGCGTGCGCGGCCGAGCTCTCACCCGGACCGAAGTGCACCGTCGGAATGCCCGCGCCGACGAGCAGGCGTAGGTCGGAGCCGTACGGCGCGGCGTAGACCTCGGGGGAGCGGCCGAGGATTCCGGTGGCCACCTCGCCGAGGCCGCGCACGACGGGATGCTGCGGGTCGGTGCGCCCTGAGGCGAACTGGCCGCCCCACCACTCGACCTCCACGGGGTGCTCGGCAAACCACGGGTCCTCGTCGCACAGGCGCGCCAGGGCGCCCTCGAGGTCCGCGCGTGCCTGGGCGGGCGTCTCGCCGAGGGCGACGCCGAGGCGACCCTCGGCGATGAGCAGGTCGGGCACCGTGGAAGCCCAGTCGCCGGCATGGACGGTGCCGATGGAGAGCGGATAGGCCACCGGCCAGCGCTGCATGAGTGGGTCGACCGTCTCGTTGCGGCGCGCTTCGAGTCGGCGGAGCTCGTCGAGCACGGGGAGCATCTTCTCCACGGCGCTCACGCCCTCGGTACGCCGCGAGGCGTGCGTCGCCCGCCCGTGGATGCGCAGTCGGAAGGTCAGTGCCCCACCATTGGCGGGGACGAGGTCGAGGCTCGTGGGCTCGGGCAGTACGCAGGCATCCGCGGTGATGCCCTGTCGGAGCATCGCGTAGGTGCCGAGCCCGCCGTCCTCCTCTCCGGAGACTGCGGCGAGCACGACATCGCCGCGCAAGCGCGTGCCGCTCGCCAGCAGGGCGCGGGCGGCGTAGGTGATCGATGCGGTGCCGGCCTTCATGTCGCAGGCGCCGCGGCCGATGAGTCGATCGCCGCGCACCTCGGGTCGGAAGGGGTCGCTCGACCAGGCACCACGGTCACCAGGTGGGACGACGTCGGTGTGACCGAGGAGCAGGAGCGTGGGGCCGTCTCCGGTGCCGGGGATGCGGGCCACGACACCGCGCGCTGCGGATCGCTCGACCTCCATGCCGGGGAAGTCGGGCTCGGCGGCAAGGCCGGCGACGTCGATGTCCCAGGTGGTCAGCTCAAGGCCGAGGGAGGCCCACTCGCGGGCGACAGCATCCTGGGCGTCGACCTCGGCGTCGGTCCCGCCGAGTGAGGGAATGGCCACCAAACGCTCGACGGCGCCGACGAGCCCAGGGCCGTCGACGCCGTCGATGACGTCTGCGTAACCGTGTGGATCGTCAGTCATGACGGTCCTTCGGTTTTGTGCCCGGCGGGACGGCTTCGCCGCCCCTGTCGGGCTAGATCAGGCCTTGCCCAGGATGCGGGTCACCTTGGTGCCGCAGACCGGGCAGATGCCCTTGGCGAAACGCCGACCGTTGGTCTCCTCGACGTTGCCGGTGAACTCGCGCTTCTCCTTGCACTTCACGCAGTAAGCCTCACCCGTGTACGACTCGGCCATGGGCCGTCCTCCTCGTCTCGAACCTGTGAGGCGGTGCCTCACCGGCCCCCCTGGCGGGGACCTGCCCCTAAGGGGCGGCGTCGCCACCCTAGGGCAGCCGAGTGCCCCAAGGGGGGACCGACCCGGGCCCTCACCGCCGTGTCGTGGCAGAAATGTCTGAAATATGGTGATTCTCGGCGGTCAGATATCTGGGTCGGGGAGGTCCCTGGACCGGCGCGCATGCCCGAGGAGCAAGGGGAAGCCCCCGGGTCGCTTAGTCGAGTGCGCCTTCCCCTCGCGCGCTCGACCCGTTATCCCGGGGGCTGCGCGGGAGAAGTTAGGGGTGCTGCATCGCGCCGTCAACAGCACCTGTGGGCAGTGCTGGGGATGACTTGGGGATGCTCCCGGCGCGTCCTGGGGAGAGCCCGTGGACGAACCTGGGGATTCACGCGCAGCGCAACCCCGGTTCAGGATGCTGACGTGGGCGGATGCCATCCACCGCCTGTGGACCAAAGATCGATGCGTCGTTCACGCATTCAGTCGAGCGCGGGCCGCCTCCACGAGTGCGCGGACCGAGTCGTCGGTGTCCTCAGGGAGCGTCGACCACGGCCACCAGCGCAGGTCGAGGGACTCCGATGAGCGCTGCTCCAGGCCGCCAGGGGGAGCCAGTGCGAGGAATTGCACATCGAGGTGGTCGAGGAGGCTCTCTCCGCCCTCGCCGTCACGACAGCGGACCCGGTGCCGGTCCAGTCGCAGGGGAGAAGGATCGACGTGGATGCCATCGATTCCTCCCTCCTCGACTGACTCGCGGCGCGCGGCATCAACGAGCGTGGCGTCACTTGCCTCGACATGGCCGCCGAGTTGCAGCCAGCGACCGACGAGGGGATGCAGTGTGAGGAGCACCGCCTCGCGCGACGGATCGACGACGAGCGCACTGCCAGTGAGATGGCCAAGCCGGTTGCCGCGCGTCATCGCGTCGGGATAGGCATCAAGGAAGCCGAGATAGTCCCGGCGCAAGGAGTCCTGGTCGATGGTGGGCGCCGACCAGGACGACAGGACTCGGACGGCGTCGAGATGCAGCGGGTCAGGCCTCGTTGTCATTGAGTCCATCGCGGTCGTTGAGTCCATCGCGCGCATCATCGGCATCGAATCCGCCCAGGGCATCGGCGGCGAGGAATGCGCCCGGATCGGCGAGGTCCTCCGCGCCGGGCAGGAGATCGGGATGGGCCCACAGGGCGTCGCGACCGTCCACCCCGCGCTGCTCCCGCACCTCTCGCCACAGCGCGGCAGCTTCCCTCAGCGCGCGAGGGCGCATTTCGAGTCCCACGAGAGAGGCGAAGGTGCGTTCTGCCGGGCCGCCGGCAGCGCGTCGGCGACGCATGGCCTCGCCGAGGCGCTCCGCAGAGGGCAGTGTCGCCGCGCACGCCTGGGTGACCACGTCGTCGACCCATCCCTCGATCAGTGCAAGCAGAGTCTCGAGGCGGCGCAGGGCCGCCTGCTGCTCCTCCGACTCGGCGAGGGCGAAGAGATCCGATCCCATGAGCTCGCGCAGTCGTTCGGGGTCTCCGAGCGCGCTGGGGTCGATGCCCTGCATCGCCTCATTCATGCGCTCGGGATCCATGCGGATGCCGCGTGCGTAGGCGTCGATCGCGCCATCGAGTCGCGGAGCCAGCCACGGCACGTGCGCGAACAGTCGCTGGTGCGCGCACTCGCGCAGGGCCAGATAGAGGCGTACGTCGTCGGCCGGGACGTCGAGACCCTCGCCGAACGCCGCGACGTTGCGCGGCAGGAGTGCGGGTCGCGCATCGCTCGTCAGCGGGATGCCGATGTCGCTCACGCCGACGACCTCGCCCGCGAGCGCAGCGAGGGCCTGGCCCATTTGCATGCCGAACATCGCCGAGCCGAGCTGGCGTGCCATGCCCATGAGCGGAGCCATCATCGCGAGGGTTTCGGGTGGCGTGCCCTCGGGAAGCATGGAGGCGATCTCGGGTGGCAGCTCGCCCGGCGCCGGCATCGCCGACATCACGGACTGCACATGCTCGGCGATGGGGGTGACGATGCGCTGCCACGCGGGGTAGGTGGCCTCCAGCCACTCAGAGCGACTCCAGGCAGCGCCGGATGCCGCGGATCCCGACGCCGATGACGCGGGGAAGGTGCAGGCGGGATCGAGCCAGACCTGTGCGAGATCGATCGCGGCGAGGACCTCACGGCGCTCGGCCTCGCTCACGGAGGGGTCGCCAGCCGCGGAGATGGCCTGGCGGGCCGTGTCACGGGCCAGGTCCCAGTTGACGGCCCCGTCTCCGCCCGATTCCAGGAGGCGACCGAGGTGCTGGAGCATCGCTCCGAGCTGGCCCATGTCGAAGGCGGGTCGCCCAGCCCCGTCGTCGGGCATGCCGAAGCCAAAAGGAAGGGAGCCGCTCATCCCCCCACGGTACGCCGGATGCTCAGGCGGTGCTCGTGCCCAGGGGGGCGTACCCTGGGCGTGGTCCCAAGCTGGGACGTTCGGCCGCACGAGGAGAGGAGCCCAGGTGTCCGCGTTGCTGTGGTGGCTCATTCCCCTCGGGGCCACTCTCCTGGCGCTGGCCTGGGCCGCATCCCGCAGTCGGCCTCGACGCGTGGCCGACACTCACGAGACCGTGGGCGACATGGCTCGCTTCCGGGCGGCCATGCGCCGCCCGCTGCCCGCCGACCGGCCTGCCCCGGAGCGCCGCACCACCCGACCCGCCCGCGCCGGCTCGTCTCGCGCGTCCACGCCGCGACCCGGTCGCACGCGTCGATCCGCTGACCGCCGCCACCCCGCGTGAGCGACCCCTCGCCCGCGGGTCCCGGCGCGGCGCCACCGACCGAACGCCGCCGCCCGGGCCATCGCGGCCTCATTGCCACCCTGGCGGGCCTGGTCCTCCTCGCGCTCCTCGCGCTTGCGGCGCTCCTGCCCGTGCCGTTCATCGTCTTGTCTCCCGGCCCGACGTTCAACACCATCGGCGACGTGGATGGCGTGGAACTCGTGGAGATCACCGACACCACGACGTACCCCGTGACCGGCGCACTCGACATGACGACGATTCGCGAGGAGGGAGAGCCGCGCAGCCCCCTCACCGTCTTCGGCGCGCTCGCTGCCTGGGTGGATCCCGATCGCGCTGTCCTTCCCCGCGAGCTCCTCTACGGCGACGACGAGACGACCGAAGAGGTGCAGCAGCGCAACGCCGTCCTCTTCTCCACGAGCCAGTCCAACGCCATCGCCGCTGCTCTCAACACCCTGGGCGAGCCCCTTGTCGAGGATGTCGTCGTCACCGCCGTGGTCGAAGGCACTCCGGCGTTCGGCGTACTCGATGCGGGCGAACTCATCGTCGCTATCGACGGTGATCCCGTGCGCGTGCCCGAAGACGTCGTGGAAGCCGTGCGTTCGCAGCCGGTGGGCGCAACCCTGGTCTTCACCGTCGAGCGCGACGGCGAGGATGTCGACGTTGACGTCGTGTCGGCCGAGAAGCCTGACGAAGCGGGCGTGCCCTACGTCGGAATCACGGTCGGCATCAACTACCGCGCGGAGTTCCCCATTGTCTTCGCGCTGGACGACATCGGCGGTCCGAGCGCGGGCATGATGTTCGCTCTGGCCATCGTCGACAAGCTCACGCCGGAGGACCTCACCGGAGGTGGGCACGTGGCCGGCACCGGCACCATCGATCCGGCCGGTGCCGTCGGCGCCATCGGAGGCATCCGGCAGAAGCTCGCCGGGGCCCGGGGCGCAGGGGCCACCCTCTTCCTCATGCCAGAGGTCCACTGCGAGGAGGCCGCCGGCCATGTGCCCGACGGGCTCACGGTCGTGCCGGTGACCACCCTCCAGGGGGCACTGGACGCCCTGGCCGCCTGGCGGGCCGGGGAGTCGCTGCCCACCTGCCCCGCGATGTGACCGGCGCCCGAGTGACGTAAGTTGCTGTAATGGCCTCACCGACGTCTGTCGCCGCGGCGCCTCGCCGCGGTCGGGTCCTCCTCCCGACGATCATCGTCCTCGCCGTCATCGTCCTCGGCTTCGTGATCTTCACGGGCTTCTACACGGACTGGCTGTGGTTCGACTCCGTCGACCAGACCGAGGTCTTCACCGTCACCCTGATCACGCGACTGGCCCTCTTCGGGTCCTTCGGCCTCACCATGGCCGTGGTGCTCGCGGGCACCCTGTGGATCGCCTACCGCTTCCGCCCGAGCGTCCCGCCGCTCACGCAGGAGCAGGCCGGCCTCGAGCGCTATCGCATGGCGCTCGATCCCTTCCGCGTGATCATCACCCTCGGCATCGCGGTGGTCGTGGGGCTCCTCGCCGGCATTTCGGCCTCTGCCGAGTGGGGCACCTTCCTGCGCTGGCGTAACGCCACCGACTTCGGCGTGACCGATCCCCAGTTCGGGCTCGACATCGGCTTCTACACCTTCACGTACCCGTTCTGGCGCTTCGTGCTGGGCTTCGCCTTCTCGGTCGTGATCCTCGCGATCGGCCTCGCCATCGCCGCGCACTATCTCTACGGAGGCCTGCGCCTGCAGCCTCCCGGGGATCGGGTGAGCACGGCCGCGCAGGTCCACCTCTCGGGGCTGGTGGCGCTTCTCCTCCTGCTCAAGGCCGTGGCGTACTGGCTCGATCGCTACGGACTCATGGTCAAGAGCGAGGCCCTGGTCCAGGGCTTCACGGGCATGAAGTACACCGACGCAAATGCGGTGCTGCCGGCCCTGCAGATCCTCACCTTCGTCGCGCTCATCACCGCTGTGCTCTTCATCGTCAACATGATCGTGCGCAACTGGGTTATCCCGCTGATCGGCCTGGGACTGCTCATCCTCACCTCGATCCTGGTGGGCGGTGTCTACCCGGCGATCGTGCAGCAGTTCCAGGTGCGCCCGAGCGAACTCGTGCGGGAGCAGCCCTACATCGAGCGCAACATCACGGCGACCCGCTCGGCCTACGACATCGCCGACGCGCAGATCCAGGAGTACGCCGGCACGGTGGAGCCGCCCACCGAGGCGGTCATTCAGGCCAACCTCGGCACGCTCGACAACATCCGCCTGCTGGACCCGGCGCTCGCCTCACCGACGTACAACCAGCTGCAGCAGATCCGCGCGTACTACTCCTTCAATGACAGCCTCGACGTCGATCGCTACATGATGGAGGGCGGCGACCGGGGTGCAGTCGTTGCGGCACGCGAGATCAACCTCGCTGGCATCCCTGACAACCAGCGCAACTGGGCCAATGACCACGCTGTCTACACGCACGGCTACGGCTTCGTCGCGGCGTACGACAACACGGCGGAGTCCTCGGGCCAGCCTGACTTCTTCGAGAGCGATATCCCGCCGGAGGGCCTGCTCGGCATCGAGCAGCCTCGCATCTACTTCGGTGAGCTCTCCCCGACGTTCTCGATCGTCGGTGCGCCGGAGGGCACGCCGCCGGTCGAGCTCGACTACCCCGACGATGCGAGCCCCACGGGCCAGGTCAACAACACCTACTCGGGCAACGGTGGCGTGTCCGTGGGCGGCCTCTTCAATCGCCTCCTCTTCGCCACGAAGTTCCAGGACTCCAACATCCTGCTGACCGACCTCATCAACGAGGAGTCCCGCATCCTGTGGGATCGCGATCCCCTGACCCGGGTGGAGAAGGTCGCCCCCTGGCTCACGCTCGATCAGGATCCCTATCCGGCCGTCGTGGACGGGCGAATCGTGTGGCTGGTCGACGGCTACACGACCTCCAACGACTACCCGTACTCCTCGCGCGTGTCCCTGGGTGAGGTGACGAGCGACTCCATCACCGTCCGCACCGGGTCGACCGCTATCGCTCCCAGCGACCAGCTCAACTACGCCCGCAACTCCGTCAAGGCCGTGGTCGATGCCTATGAGGGCACCGTCACGCTCTATGCCTGGGATGAGTCCGATCCGATCCTGCAGACCTGGATGAAGGCATTCCCGGGAGTCGTCGAGGCGCGCAGTGCCATGCCCGCGGAGATCGAGGCGCACGTGCGCTATCCGCAGGACCTGTTCAAGGTGCAGCGCGTGGTCATGTCGCGCTACCACGTGACGGATCCGGCGACCTTCTACAACGGCACCGACTTCTGGATCGTGCCCTTCGATCCGACGCAGGCGA
>CAYYZU010000010.1:0-21930 GCA_964476205.1 uncultured Actinomyces sp.
CCCAGTCAAGTGCGCTACCAAGCTGCGCTACAGCCCGCCGCCCCGCAGTCCCAGGATCACTGGCTTGCGGGAACCGCGAAAGCCTATCCGAGCGACCAGGAGGGCTCCCATCCAGGTCAGCGGCGGCGCTTCTCCCGGATGCGCAGGTTGATCCGGATCGGCGTACCCACGAAACCGAACTCCTCGCGCAGCCTGCGCTCGATGAAGCGCCGATAGCCGGCCTCGAGGAATCCGGTCGTGAAGAGGACGAACGTCGGAGGCCGCGTGCCGCTCTGAGTGCCGAAGAGGATCCGCGGCTGCTTGCCGCCCCGGAGCGGGTGAGGATGCGCCGCCACGAGCTCAGCCAGGAAGGCATTCAGCCGGGAGGTCGGGACCCGGGTCTCCCATCCCGCGAGCGCTTCTTCGAGCGCCGGGACGAGCTTCTGCACGTGGCGGCCGGTCAGCGCCGAGACGTTGACGCGGGGTGCCCAGCGGACCTGCACGAGCTCGCGATCGATCTCGCGCTCGAGGTAGCGCTGGCGGTCCTCGTCCATGAGGTCCCACTTGTTGTAGGCGATGACGAGCGCACGCCCGGTCTCGACGACGAGCGAGAAGAGGCGCAGGTCCTGCTCGGCAAGCGGCTCGGACGCGTCGACGAGGACGAGGGCGACCTCGGACTTCTCCAGTGCCGCCCGCGTACGCAGGCTGGCGTAGTACTCGTGGCCGCTCGCCTCGCGCACGCGGCGCCGGATGCCGGCGGTGTCGACGAACCACCACTCCTGCCCGCCGAGGACGATGAGTTCGTCCACCGGATCTACCGTGGTGCCCGCCACCGAGTCGACGACGACACGAGACTCCCCCGCGAGCTTGTTGAGCAAGGAGGACTTGCCGACATTGGGCTTGCCGAGCAGCGCCACGCGACGAGGCCCGCCCCCGCGCACGCGACCCTGGCCCTCCTCGGGGAGCAGGGCCACGACCTCGTCGAGGAGGTCGCCGCTTCCCCGACCGTGGAGGGCGGAGACGGCATGCGGCTCGCCCAGGCCCAGTGACCACAGCGCAGCCGCGTCGGACTCCGTGCGCGCGTCGTCGACCTTGTTGGCCACCAGCAGCACGGGGACGCCGGACTTGCGCAGCACGCGCACGACGGACTCGTCAGCGTCGAGCGGTCCTACCGTCGCATCGACGACAAGCAGTACGACGTCCGCGTCGTTCATGGCACGCTCCGCCTGCGCGGCGATCTGTCCTGCCATGCCGCGCGCGTCGCGCTGCCAGCCGCCCGTGTCCATGAGCAGGAAGCGCCTGCCGTTCCACTCGGACTCGTAGGTGACGCGATCCCGCGTGACGCCCGGCACGTCCTCGACTACCGCCTCGCGGCGGCCGAGGATGCGATTGACGAGCGTGGACTTGCCGACATTGGGACGGCCGACAACGGCCACCACCGGCAGGAGATCCTCGTCGGCTTCCGCATCGGCATTGAGCTCGTCGATCTCGCCGAACTCGGCGATCGCGGCCGCGCGTGCGGCGGCGACGAGCACGTCCTGGGCGCTGTCGACATCGTCGTCGGGGAGGTCATCGACCCACGGGGCGTCCTCGCCCTCGACGTCGAGGTCGCTATCGGGAAACTCGCCGTCTGAGGTCACAACGCACCATTGTCCGGGGCGCCCCCGGGGGGATCGAGGGCGACCCCGTCGAGGCGGCCTGTGCGCACGCGCGCGGCAGCGAGGTGATCGGCGATCCGCTGGCGGATGAGCTCTGCGGCCCCGAGGACAGCGGACCGCGCGTACGGGTCGCCAGCATCTGAGGGGGGCGCCCCTTCGAGGGCGAAAGCCTCCCCGACCACGACGTCGATCACGGACCGCCACGACGGCGGATCGCCGGCGTGACGACCCGAGCCGCCGAGGACCACCACGGGCAGTACCGGTGAGGATGAGCGCAGCGCGAGGTAGCCGGCCGCGCGCTCCAGGCCCCCACCCGACCACGCACCCACGGCCGCTCCCCCATCCAACTGATCGCGCGCCTCGCTCAACGCGTGCCCTGGATCCTGTGGGTCCACCACGATGCGACCCGGGATACGCGCCCCCAGGACCGAGAGCGCACCTGGTTCCACCAGCACTTCCACGGGCCGGGGCAGGCAGGTCGCGATCACCGTGGGGTCGAGGAATCCCAGGTGAGGTGCGACGACGAGGAGCGGACCGCGCCGGGGACAGAGGTGAGCACCGTGAATGCGCAGGCGGTAGCCCCGTCTGAGGGCCGGGGCAATCAGATTGCGCGCGGTCGCGCTCGCATTCATCCGGCGTCCGAGGGAAGGGCGCGGATCACCGCATCGATCACCTCATCGAGGGTGAGATGAGTGCCATCGATGGCGACAGCATCGGATGCCTGCAGGAGCGGAGACACTGCTCGAGTCGTGTCCAGCGCGTCACGGGACTGCAGGTTCTCCTGAGCAGCCTCGACACTGCCGCTGCCGGAGCGCTGCGACTCCTCCAGGGCCCTCCGAGCGGCCCTCGCCTCGACATCGGCGGTGAGGTAGACCTTGAGGTCGGCCTGCGGGAGCACGACGGTGCCGATGTCGCGGCCCTCCATGACCACACCCGCCCCAGATGCGAGGGCGTCGGCGACCATGGCCCGCTGGCTGCGCACCAGTCGCTCACGCACCTGCGGGACGGCCGCCACGCGGCTCACCGAATCGGCGACGGTCGCCTCTCGGATGTCGGCGGACACGTCACGACCATCGACGCGCACGATCGGTGCCGCTGGATCCAAGCCCAGCTCGATCACGGGCTCTGCGCAACGCGCCTCGATAGTCACGGGATCGTCGACATCGACTCCCTGCGACAGCATCCACCACGTCATCGCGCGATACATCGCGCCGGTATCGACGTATCGCAGGCCGAGGCGCTGCGCCACGCCGCGCGACGTGCTCGACTTGCCCGACCCCGAGGGACCGTCGATGGCGATGATGGGACCAGGCACAGGGCAACCCTAGGCGCGGACGTCGAAGCCGAGAGTGGCCAGTCCCTCGACGAGACGCCCCGTCGACTCGGGCCGCACCGACAGTTCCACCAGGCCGGACGGCTTGCCGAGGACGTGGTCGATGCGCACGTCCTCGAGGTTGACCCCGAGCTCGCCGGCCGCGAGGAAGAGCCTGCCGAGCTCCCCGGGCTCATCCTTGATGATGACGGGGACGAGGTCGTATGCCGTGGCGGCGGCACCGTGCTTGCCCGGGATGCGCAGGCGACCCTCGACTCCACGGGCGAGCGCGTCGGCGACATCGTCGTGGCGACGCAGCCGCGCGATTACGGCGTCGAGGTCCTGAGCGAATGACTCGAGCACGTCGGCCACGGAATCGGCATTGGCGTCGAGGATGGACCGCCACAGAGCGGGGTCGGATGCCGCGATGCGCGTCATGTCGCGCAGTCCTTGGCCCGACACCGCGACGGCCTCCGGGTCCGCGTCCAGCAGGCGAGCGGCGAGCAGGGAAGACAGCAGCTGCGGAGCGTGCGACGTGAGAGCAACGGCTCGGTCGTGCTCCTCGGGAGGCATCACCACGGGCACCGCTCCGCAGGTGACCGCGAGATCCCTCACGACCTCGACCCGGCCCGGATCGCTCTCCTCCAGAGGCGAGATCACCCAGACCCGGTCGTCGAAGAGATCGTGGCGTGCCGCTGCGGCTCCCGAGGTCTCGCGGCCCGCCATCGGATGGCCGCCGACCAGCCGTGCCGGGTCTGCGCCCGCTGCACGGGCCGCAGCCAGCGGCTCGGACTTGACCGATGTGACATCGGTGACCGTCGCATCCTCGAAGGCTCCGGCCTCCGCCATCGCCACCCCTGCGGAGGCAGGAGGCACCGCCACGACCACCAGCCTCGGCTCACCGGCACCGGGCTGCCACGCCTCCCCCGCACCACGCCCGACGGCCTCAGCGACTGCATCGGCGTCCACGTCGTCGAGCCACACCTGCACGCCGGCGCGCCGCAGGGCCAGACCGATGGACGCACCGAGCAGCCCGCTCCCCACCACCAGCACGGGACCGGCGACGGGCACGGTCATGTCGCGAGGTCCTGGCGGAGGGCCTCGGCTCCGCGCAGGTAGACGTGCTGGATGTCAGCGCGCGGCACGTCGGACTCGGCGTGCGCGAGCACACGCACCACCCGCGGCAGCGCACCGCGGACGTCGAGCTCCTGCGCGCAGATGAGAGGCACATCCGACAGACCCAGCGAGCGCGCGGCGGCCGCGGGAAAGGCGCACTGGAGATCGGGCGTCGCCGTGAAGAGGATGCTCACGAGCGCATCCGAGTTGAGGCCATTGCGTGCGAGCATCTCCGTGACAAGCTCGGTGACGGCCTCGGCCATCTCCTGGGCATCGTCCTCCTGGAGCACCGTCGCTCCGCGGATTCCCCTCATGGGCATGAGGTCACCCTAGTGTTTACAGGCCTGCGGCGGTGTAGAGGCTGTGCAGCTCCGGACCCGTGACGACGCGCGTGCGACCGGGGCGGAGCTGGCCCAGGCGAATGGGCCCCACCTGCGTGCGCACGAGTTCCTCGACCGGGTGCCCCACGGCGTTGAGCAGGCGGCGCACGATGTGGTTGCGCCCCTCGTGCAGCGTGACCTCGACGAGGGCCTTGTTGGGGGTCGCCTCCACGATGGCGAAAGAGTCCACCTTCGCCATGCCGTCCTCGAGTTCGACACCCGCGCGCAACTGCCGTCCCACGTCACGAGGGATGGGCCCAGGGACCAGCGCGACGTACGTCTTGACCACTCCGTGCGAGGGGTGGGCCAGATGCTGGGCGAGGACGCCGTCGTTGGTGAGGAGCAGCAAGCCCTCGGTGTCGGAGTCGAGTCGGCCCACGTGGAAGAGACGTTCGGTGCGCTCGGTGACGTAGTCGCCCACGCACGGTCGGCCAAGGTCATCGGACATCGCAGTGACGACGCCTCGGGGCTTGTTGAGGGCAATGACCACGGTGTCGGGAGCAGTGGGGACTCGCTCGCCGTCAACGCGCACGACGGCCCGACGCGGATCCACACGCATGCCCTGTTCACGCACCACCCGGCCATCGACCTCGACGCGCCCCTGGGCGATCATCTCTTCGCAGGCGCGGCGACTGCCGATCCCCGCTGCCGCGAGGACCTTCTGGAGACGGACTCCCTCGTCAGCCACTACTCGCCCGCAGCAACAGCGTCGATGACCGCGTCGAGCTCGGCAAGGTCGGGCAGGTGCTCGGCAAGGTCGGGCAGGTCGTCCAGCGAGGCAATCCCCATGCGCTCGAGGAAGTAGGGCGTCGTACGGAAGAGGATGGCCTGGCTCGAGGGATCCGTGCCCGCCTCCTCGATAAGGCCACGTGACTGCAGGGTGCGCAGGACGCCGTCGACATTGACGCCGCGCACGGCACTGATGCGGGCACGCGACACCGGCTGGCGGTAGGCGATGACGGCAAGAGTCTCGAGCGCTGCCTGGGTGAGTCGCGCCTGCTGGCCATCGAGCACCCAGCGCTCAACCATGCCCGAGCAGGACTCGCTGGTGTAGAAGCGCCAGCCGCCCGCTACCTCGCGCAGGGCGAACCCGCGCTCCTGTACGGCGTACTCCTCGGCGAGTTCCCTCAGTCGAGCGGCTACCTCATCGACAGGGTGACGCGTGGCCTCTGCGAGCTCGACCGTCGACTGCGGCTCCACCGCCACGATAAGCAGGGCCTCGAGCGCAGCGCCCAGGGACGGTGCAGGCAGTTCCTGGTCGGTCTCTTCGACGATCTCCTCACCTGTCTCCTCGACAGTGACCTCGGTCATGGCTCGATCTCCTCTGCCTCCACCAACACCTCTACTTGCTCGTCGATCTGTGCGCCGAGCTCCTCGTCTTCCACGACGGCCTCGTCGTCGAAGTCGTCGTACTCGTCGCTCACGTCGACATCACCCTCGTCGCTTCCCGTCCAGCGAATAGTGAGATCGCCCAGGGGCGCGACCTGCTCGAAGGACACCGATCCCTCGCGGAAGAGCTCGAGTAGCGCAAGGAAGCGGCCAATCACGACCATCGTGGTCGTCGCATCGGACACCAACGCTCGGAAGGTTGCCGTGCGCTGACGCCGAAGACGCCCAACGATGATCGCTGCTTGCTCGCGCACGCTCACCAGCGGCACGTGCAGGTGGCTGACACTGACCTCGGGCTCGGTGCGCGGCGTCAGCGCCTTGGCCGCCAGCGCAGCGAAGGCATCAAGGCCGAGCCCGAGCACGACCTCAGGGAGCAGGTCGGCGAAGGCGGGCTCGAGGCCGACGGTGCGCGGCACCTGGCGGCCCGCATGCGCCATCCGATCGGCGAAGAGCGCCGACACCTCCTTGTAGGCGCGGTACTGGAGGAGACGGGCGAAGAGGAGGTCGCGGGCCTCCAGGAGCGCCAGATCCTCCTCGTCCTCGACCTCTCCGCTCGGCAGCAACCGTGCCGCCTTGAGATCCAGCAGGGTCGCCGCCACCACGAGGAACTCGGTCGTCTCGTCGAGGTCCCACTCCGGGCCCTGGGCGCGCAGGTGGGCGATGAACTCGTCCGTGACGATATGCAAGGCGAGCTCGGTGACCTCGAGCTTGTGCTTGGAGATGAGTTGCAGGAGCAGGTCGAAGGGCCCCTCGAATGACCCCACAGTGACCGAGAACGCCGTGCTCGCCGACGCATCCGCTGACGGGTCGTGGTGCTCAGGCCGGTCGATCTGCTCGTCGGCCACCGGGGTCTGCGTCACTTCGCGATGAGCTCTCGGGCCAGCTGCCGGTAGGCATCCGCCCCCGGGCTGGACGGGGCGAAGACCGTGATGGGCTCGCCGGCGACGGTGGCATCGGGGAACTTGATCGTGCGACTGATGACGGTGTGGAAGACCTGGTCACCGAAGGCATCCACCACGCGCTCGAGCACCTCACGCGTGTGCAGGGTGCGCGCGTCGTACATCGTCGCCAGCACCCCGGTGAGCTCCAGCTGCGGATTGAGCCTGCCCTGCACCTTGGTGACCGTGTCGGTCAGGAGCTTGACGCCGCGCAACGCGAAGTACTCGCATTCCAGCGGGATGATCACGCCATTGGCCGCGGTGAGAGCGTTGATGGTGAGCAGGCCGAGCGACGGCTGGCAGTCGATGATGATGTAGTCATAGCGGTCGACGACGCTCGCCAGGCCGCGTGCGAGGGCGTGTTCGCGTGCGACCTCGTTGACCAGTGCAACCTCAGCGGCGGAGAGATCGATATTGCTCGGCATGAGGTCCAGGCCCGGCACGCCCGTCGAGACGATGACATCGTCGGCCGCGCAGCCTTCGTCCATAAGGAGGTTGTAGACGGTGCGATCAAGGTCGTGGGCAGGCACACCCAGAGCGACGGACAGGGCCCCCTGGGGATCGAAGTCCACCAACAGCACCCGGCGACCGTAGGCCGCGAGGGCTGCCCCCAAGCTCACGGTCGACGTGGTCTTGCCCACGCCACCCTTCTGGTTGACCATGGCGATCACACGCGCTGGCCCGTGATGGTCAAGTGGTGCCGGGACGGGGAAGTCGGGGGTAGGACGCCCCGTCGGGCCGACGCCGGAGCGGGGATTGTCGTTGGCCATGGCGCCACCTCCCCTGCCGTCCTCCCGGGAGCCTCCCGGACCGCGACATCCTCTCAGACGCCGCCCCCCGGGGAAGGCGACCCCGACTCGTGAGCCCCGTCCTTCGCCGGACTCGCGCTTCCGGGTTCCCCCTCAGGGGGTCCGGGCCCGGGGGTGGCTCGTGGCGTAGACCTCCCTGAGCGTGTCGACGGTCACGCGGGTGTAGATCTGCGTGGTGGTGACCGAGGCATGCCCGAGAAGTTCCTGGACGACACGGACGTCAGCGCCGCCCTCGAGCAGGTGGGTGGCGAAGCTGTGGCGCAGGGTGTGCGGTGACACCCCGGTGAGTCCCGCACGTTCCGCGGCGGCCGAGATGACCGCCCAGGCACTCTGCCGGCTCAGCCGCGACCCCCGAGAGTTGATGAAGAGCGCCGGCGTGGATCGCGTCATGAGCGCGGGCCTTCCGCGCACCAGGTACGCCGAGACCGCCTCGGCCGCGTGCCCGCCGAGGGGCAGCTTTCGCTCCCTTGCGCCCTTGCCCCGCAGGAGCACGACGCGTTCCTCGAGGTCGATGTCGTCGACATCGAGTCCGCACGCTTCGGAGATGCGCGCACCCACTCCGTAGAGGATCTCCAGGAGTGCCGCGTCTCGTACGCCGAGCGGCGGCTCAGCGGCACCAGCGGCGGCGATGAGGGCCACCACCCGGTCGTAGGGGATCGCCTTGGGCAGGCGCCGCGGTGTCTTGGGGGGACGCCACGCCCGCGCCGGGTCGCTCGGGGTCACGCCCTCGAGGAGGCAGAAGCGGTGGAAGCCGCGCACGGCCACCACGCAGCGAGCCACCGACCCCGGGCCGAGCCCGGGGCGCCCCTCACCTCCTCGCGCAAGGTCGACGGTGAAGTCAGCCAGGTCGGTGGACGTCACGCGATCCGGCTCGGTGATCCCGCGGAGCGCGCACCACTCGCAGTAGCGCGTGAGATCGCGGCGGTACGCCGAGACGGTGTTGCGCGACAGGCCGCGCTCCACGACGAGGTGGTCGAGGTAGTCCCCGACCGCGCGCTCGAGCGATGTCACGCTCAGGCGAGGACGTCCTCGACCGCGACCGTCGGCATCCCGAATGCCTCGGCCACCGCGGCGTAGGTCACCTGGCCCTCGTGCACATTGAGGCCGGGCCGGAGGGCGGCGTCACGCTGGAGCGCGCCGCGCCACCCGTGGTCGGCGATCTCCACCGCGTAGGGAAGCGTCACGTTGGTCAGGGCATAGGTCGACGTGTGCGGCACGGCCCCCGGCATATTGGCCACGCAGTAGAACACCGAGTTGTGGACGGCAAAGGTGGGATCGGCGTGAGTGGTCGGCCGAGAGTCCTCGAAACAGCCGCCCTGGTCGATGGCGATATCGACGAGCACGCTGCCCTTCTTCATGCGCGAGACGAGGTCGTTGCTCACCAGGGTCGGCGCCTTGGCACCGGGCACGAGCACCGCGCCGATGACGAGGTCGGCGTCGAGGACCGCCTTCTCGATCTCGTAGGCGTTGGAGGCCACCGTCTGCATGTGCCCCTGATAGATCGCGTCCACCTGGCGCAGGCGCGCGATGTTCTTGTCGAGTAGGAGCACCTCGGCCTGCATGCCGAGTGCGATCGCGGCTGCGTTGAGACCGGAGACGCCAGCTCCGATGACGACGACCTTCGCGGCGTACACGCCGGAGACTCCGCCCATGAGCACGCCGCGACCGCCGTTGGCCCGCTGGAGTGCGTAAGCGCCGACCTGCGGGGCCATGCGGCCAGCCACCTCGGACATCGGAGCGAGCAGTGGCAGTGAACCGTCCGCGAGTTCGACAGTCTCGTAGGCGATGGCGGTCACACCGGAATTGAGCAGGGCGTCCGTGCACTCGCGCGAGGCGGCGAGGTGCAGGTAGGTGAAGAGGATCTGGCCCTGACGCATACGCCCGTACTCCTCGGCGATGGGCTCCTTCACCTTGAGGATGAGGTCCGCGTAGCCCCACACATCATCGGCGGTAGGCAGCATGCGCGCTCCCGCGGCCACGAACTCCTCGTCCGAGATCGACGACCCCAGCCCGGCTCCGGACTGCACGACGACCTCGTGCCCGTGGCGGCACAGCTCGAACACTCCCGCGGGCGTGATCGCCACGCGGTACTCGTGGTTCTTCACCTCAGTGGGTACGCCGACCTTCATGCCACTCGCCTCCGAGCTTCCTGGTGGACGCGACGGCCGCGCCCCGGGCGACCCCCGGGTCGCATCCCCCACTCTGCCGCATTAGCTGGACGCGGCGGGCGGCGAGTCGGATGCCGGTAAGCCCCACATCGGGCCTTCTGCCGGGCGCAGGGTGCGCCAGCCACGGTCACGGGCCGCGGCAGCGGCAAGGACTCCGGCAACGGTCGTGGGGTTGTGCAGGTCCCCCGCGAGCACCGCCTCCACCGCCTCGTCGAGGGACACCCACGACTGCGGGAGATCGGCCTCCTCGGCCTCACCGGTGTGCGGGCGGCCCCCGGGCAGGCGGGCGAGACCACGCGCGAGATAGCACCGGAATGCCTCGGTCGAGCCACCGGGAGAGTTGAAGAAATCCACCAGCACGTGCCACTGCGTGGCCGTGATGCCTGCCTCCTCGGCGAGTTCGCGGCGAGCCGTCTCCAACGGCGGCTCCCCCGGCACATCGCGCAGGCCCGCAGGGAGTTCGAGAAGATAGCCGCCCACCGGATGACGGAACTGCCGGATGAGCAGGATGCGATCGTCCTCGTCGACGGCTGCCACGCCGACGGCCCCGGGGTGCACGACCACGTCACGCACCGCAATCGTGCCGCCCGGAAGGCGGACCTCGTCGCTGACCACGGACCACACATGGCCTCGGAAGTGCTCCGTCCGACTGAGCAGGTCAGCCTCGTGCCCTTCGTCGCGAAGTGGGCCCGCCCACTCGCCGTCGGCCACGGTCAGGACTGCGTGCTGGCAGCGGAGGAGACGCCCGCAGCCCGACGCTCCAGGGCAGCGCGTACGAGCCCGGCAAAGAGCGGGTGCGCGCGCGTGGGTCGGGAGCGGAACTCCGGATGCGCCTGAGTCGACACGTAGTAGGGATGCACATCAGCGGGCAGCTCGACGAACTCGACCAGGCGGCCGTCGGGGCTGGTGCCCGAGATGACGAGACCAGCCTCCTCGAGCTGAGCGCGGTAGGCGTTGTTGACCTCGAATCGGTGCCGGTGACGCTCGTCGACGTAGGGGAGGTCGTAGGCGCGCTGGACGACGGAGCCCTCGAGCAGCTTGGCGGGGTACAGGCCCAGGCGCATGGTGCCGCCCATATCGCGCTCCCCCGAGATGACCTCCCGTTGATCAGCCATGGTGGCCACGACCGGGTGGGGTGTCGTCTCGTCGAACTCCAGGGAGTTGGCCCCCTCGAGGCCGGCGACGTGACGCGCGTATTCGATGACCATGCACTGAAGGCCCAGACAGAGCCCCAGGGTCGGGACGAGGTGCTCCCGGGCATAACGAAGCGCCCCAAGCTTGCCCTCGATGCCCCGGACTCCGAAGCCGCCGGGCACGCAGATCGCATCCACTCCCCCGAGGTGCTGGGCGGCCGACTCGGGCGTGGCGCAGTCATCGCTGGTGACCCATCGGATGCGCACGCGGCAGTCCTGGTCGAAGCCGCCAGCACGCAGTGCCTCGGTGACCGACAGGTAGGCGTCAGGCAGGTCGACGTACTTACCGACCAGCGCGACCTCGACCTCGTGCGCCGGATGGTGCACGCGGCGCAGCAGGTCACCCCAACTGGTCCAATCGACGTCACGGAAGGGCAGGCCGAGCCGGCGCACGACGTAGGCGTCCAGGCCTTCGGTGTGCAGCACCTTGGGGATGTCGTAGATGCTGGGCGCGTCGACCGCGGCGACCACGGCTTCCTCATCCACATCGCACATGAGCGAGATCTTGCGCTTGATGCCCGCGGGAACCGGACGGTCGGCGCGCAGGACGATGGCGTCGGGCTGGATTCCGATATTGCGCAGCTGGGCGACCGAGTGCTGGGTGGGCTTGGTCTTGAGCTCGCCGGACGGCCCGATGTAGGGCAAGAGGGAGACGTGGAGGAAGAACACGTTGTCCCGGCCCACCTCGTGGCGGACCTGGCGGACAGCCTCGAGGAAGGGCAGCGACTCGATGTCGCCGACGGTGCCGCCCACCTCGGTGATGACCACGTCGATCTCGGGGCCCGCCATGCGACGGATACGCGACTTGATCTCGTTCGTGATGTGCGGGATGACCTGGACCGTGTCGCCGAGGTACTCACCGCGACGCTCCTTGGCGATGACCGTGGAGTAGACCTGCCCGGTCGTCACGTTCGCGGAGCCGTGCAGGTCGGTGTCGAGGAAGCGTTCGTAGTGACCGACGTCGAGATCAGTCTCCGCGCCGTCATCGGTGACGAACACCTCTCCATGCTGGAAGGGGTTCATCGTGCCGGGATCGACGTTGAGATAGGGATCGAGTTTTTGCATCGTGACCCGCAGGCCGCGCGCCTTGAGAAGGTTGCCGAGGCTCGACGCCGTCAGGCCCTTCCCAAGAGACGAGGCGACACCGCCCGTGACGAACACATGCCGGGTGTTCCCTCGCTGCTCCACGGGAGGTCAGGCTATCAGCGGCTTCTCCCCCGGCCCCGGGAGCGACCCGCGGCCAACCTGTCCGCTGCCAGGGCGAGAAGTTCCTCGGCGTGGGCTGCCGCCGTGGCGGAGTCCTCCTGGCCGCCGAGCATGCGGGCGAGCTCGGTCGTCCGGGCGGCGCCCTCGGCGTAGGAGATGCTCGCCGCGGTCACGGTCCCTGGCCTCACCACGACATGCCGGTCCGCGAAGGCGGCGACCTGGGCGAGGTGGGTCACGACGATGACCTGGGATGTCTGCGCCAGCAGTGCGAGGCGGTGACCGACCTCGATGGCCGCCTTGCCGCCGACGCCGGCATCGACCTCGTCGAAGACGAAGGTGGGCACGGGGTCCATGCCGGCGAAGACAACCTCGAGCGCGAGCATCACTCTGGAGCGCTCACCTCCCGATGCGCTCTTCGCGAGCGGCCTGCCCTCCGGGGCGTCGCGCGTGGCAAGCAGGAATTCGACGTCGTCGATACCGTGCCGATCCGCTCCGCATGCGATCCCGTCGACGTCTAGGTCGAGATCCCCTCCGCCGGCCGCGCGTCGACGCACGTCAACGAGGAGGCTTGTCGATCCCATCGCGAGCGCAGCGAGCTCGTCCGTGACGGCGGAAGCCAGTCGTTCGGCCGCAGCGACGCGGGCTGCCGAGAGGATGCCGGCCAGCCGGGAGCACTCCGCTCCCAGCTCCGAGACCCTCGCTTCGAGCGCCTCGATGAGACCCTCGTCGTCACCGAGTTCCTCGTGTCGACGCACCGCCGCCTCGCGCCACGCAGCCGGGTCGTGAGCCAGGTCGGGCCAGGTGCCCGTGCGCTCCAGTCTGCGCCGCAGGTCTCCGAGCGCGCCACGTCGTCCCTCGACGGCGTCGAGGCGTCCGGGATCGGCATCGAGCGCGTCGAGATACCGCGACAGGTCCGCGGCGAGGTCGACGGCCTCGGTGGACAGCCTGCCCGCCCGCTCGCCGATGGCCGTGAGGTCGGGGTCGCGCTCCGCCGCGCGAGCGATCGCGGCCGACGCGGTGGCGAGGGCAGATGTCGCAGCATTCTCATCCGCGTCGAGAGCCTCGCGCGCGGAGGCCACCCAGCGCACGATCTCGTCCATGTGCGCGAGACGTCCTGCCTCGGCGCGCAGCGACTCCTCTTCGCCCGCGACAGGGGCCACGCGGTCGATGGCATCGATGGAGTCGCGCAGGGCGCTGGCCTCGAGGGCGCGCTCATGGGCATGGGCGATGACGTTGTCGCGCTCGCGGAGGGTGCTGGCCCACTCGTCGAAGGCCCGTCGGAACTCGTCCCGGACGAGTTCGACGTCCGCGCCCCCGAAGCGGTCGAGGGCCGCGCGTTGCTGGGACGGTCGCCGGAGCCGATGCTGGTCGTCCTGTCCGTGGACGGCCACCAGCCGACCGCCGAGCTGGGACAAGGTGGCGGCCGGGACAGTCCGGCCCCCCAGGTGAGCGCGCGATCGGCCCGCCGCGGCGACGGACCGGGAGAGGACGACGCTCCCATCCTCGTCGAGTTCGCCCCCGGCTTCTGCCACGAGGTCGGCTACGACCGGATCATCGACATGGAATCGCCCCTCGACAACGGCGGTGTCGTGCCCGGCGCGCACGAGTCCCGCGTCAGACGCGCCACCCAGGATCAAGGAGAGCCCCGTGAGGACCATGGTCTTGCCGGACCCCGTCTCTCCCGTGATGACGGTGAGTCCCGGTCCCCACTCCCATTGCGCGGCGTCGATGACCCCCACGCCGCGAATGCTCAGCTCGACAAGCCCCCGGCCCTCGCCGTTCACCTACGACCTCGCCACCCGTCGACAGGCAGGTTGAACTTCGCCACCAGGCGATCCGTGAAGGGAGCGCGGGAGAGACGCGCAAGGCGCACAGGCTGTGCAGAGCGCCGGATCTCGACGCGCGCGCGTGCAGGCAGTTCCAGCGCACGGCGCCCATCCGCCCACAACACGGCGGATGACGACGCATCGGGAAGTTCCAGCGCGACCACACTCGTGGGCGACACGACGAGGGGACGCGCGAACAGCGCATGCGCGCTGATGGGCACGACGAGCAGCGCCTCCACCTCGGGCCACACCACGGGCCCACCCGCGGAGAAGGCGTAAGCGGTCGAGCCCGTCGGAGTGGCGCATACGACACCGTCACAGCCCCAGCGCGACAGCGGCCGGCCGTCGATCTCCACGAGTACGTCGACCATGCGCTCGCGCGCGGCCTTCTCCAGGCTGACCTCGTTGAGGGCCCAGGTGCGGTGCATTGCCTCACCGCCGACGAGCACCGATACCTCGAGCGCCGTGCGCTCCTCGACATGCCACTCGCGGTCGACGATCGCGCGGACGACGTCATCGACCGCCTCGCGCTCGGCCTCGGCAAGGAACCCGACGTGCCCGAGGTTGACGCCGAGCAGCGGCACATCGCCGTGTCGGGCGCGCTCCGCGCCGCGCAGGATCGTGCCGTCGCCGCCGAGCACCACGACGAGCTCTGCGCCATCAGCGGCGTCCTCATCCGCGGGGACGACGCTCCAGACACCGGCGGCGGAAGCGAGGCCGTCGTCATCACACACGCGCACATCGAGGCCCGCGCGCGCGAGCGCCTGAGCGACCTCTGCAGCGAGCACCTGGGCCTCGGGTCTCGAGGCATGCGTCACGAGCAGGACCGTGCGCCGATCAGCCGTCATGCCCTGCCTCCACTACCTGCCCGATCCGGACCGGGTCGGGTGCCCCGGCGTCGCGGCGCAGCCACAGGAAGAACTCCACGTTGCCGCTGGGCCCGGGCAGGGGACTTGCCGCCACCCCTCGCGTGCCCCAACCCAGGTCGTACGCCGCTGCCGCGATCCTACGGACGGCTTCGGCCCGCTGCTCCGGGTCACGCACAACCCCTCCCGCCCCCACGGCTTCCTTGCCGACCTCGAACTGGGGCTTGACCATGGGGAGCAGGTCGGCCCCCTCAGCGGCACAGGCCACCAGGGCGGGCAGCACGAGGCGGAGCGAGATGAAGGAGAGGTCGGCCACGATGACGTCGGGCGCATAGGGCAGGTCCGTCGGCTGCATGAGGCGGACGTTGGTCCGGTCGATCGCGGTGACGCGGTCGTCGGTGCGCAGCCTCCAGTCCAGGAGGCCGTAGCCGACATCGACGCAGGTCACTGCCCGCGCCCCGCGGCGCAGGAGTACGTCGGTGAAGCCGCCCGTCGATGCGCCCGCGTCGAGGCAGAGGCGCCCCTCGATCTCCGGTCCGCCGAGTCGGTCGAGTGCACCGTCGAGCTTCCAGCCACCACGGGAGGCATAGCCGGGATCGTCGGCGTCGTCTTCGACGAGGACTGCGGCAGCGTCATCCACCATCGTGGCCGGCTTGATGGCTACCTGGCCACTCACGCGCACGCGTCCGGCGGCGACGAACTCACGTGCCTGCTCCCGCGAGCGCGCGAGGCCGCGCCGCACCAGTTCCGCGTCGAGGCGGCGTCGAGTCAGGAGTCGGCTCCAGCGCCGGGGCTTGCATCGCCGAGCGCGGCGCTCAGCCGGACATGGATGTCGCCGAAGACCTCGGCGTGCTCCTCGATGGGCACCTGATCGAGTTCCTGCAGTCGCTCCAGTGCGGCATCGACGCGCGTGTCACCGGTGGGCTGCACGGGGACCGCGATCGGCAGCCCCTGCTGTTCACCGCCCGCAAACGTCTCGCTCATGGTCGGCCCCCGTCATCGTCACGGTGCTTCTTGTCTTCGCCATGGGCCTTGTGGCCCTTGGCCTTGTCGCCCTTCGCCTTGTCGTGCCGATCCTTCTTGACGGCCTTTGCCGCGCGCGCCTGGAGTTCGGTGCCCAAGGCAGCGACCTGCTGCTCAAGGCGGCCCACCTCGCGGCGCAGGCTCGACAGCTCGTCTTCGCGTGCGAAGCCGAGTCGGCGTACGACGCGATCGACTTCCTCGCGCACCAGTGCGCGCACCTGGTCGGGAGACAGCAGCGCAGCCACCTGCTCGCCCGTGCTGGAGGCGGCCTGCATGCCCTGGTCCACGGCGTCACCCACCGCCTCGCCGCCCTGGGTCCACAGACCCTGGGCAAGCTCCGCGGCCTTGGCGGCGGACATCCCGAGGATTCCCGAGGCGAGCTGCAGGTAGGGGCGCACTCCGGCCATGGGGTCGTCGTCGGGCGGCTGCTGGGTCATGGGTCCACGGTACGCGGCCCAGCGGCGCCGTCACGCCGCGCCCGCTCTATCTGCTCGGCCGCCTCGGCCACTCGGAGAGGGGTGCCGAAGTCCCACGCGGCGGCGCAGGCGCAGGCCAGGGTGTCGCGCCAGTCCCCCTCGCGACTGACGCGCAAGGCATCACCTGCGATCCACGCGCACGACCCGCGCCGCTCCCAGCGACCCTCGTGGTGCCGAGGGCCTGCCGGGCTACCCGTCGGGACAGGCTCATCGTTGAGGGCAGCCAGGTCAGCTCCGATGTAGTCAGGCCGCTCTCCGGCGCGCGCCTGCAGGAGCGTCGCGACATCCGTGATGCCCGTGAGCACCAGTAGCGACGGAATGCCGGAGCGCACCGCTCCCTCGATGTCGGTGTCGAGTCGATCTCCGACCACCAGTGGCGCCTGCGCATGCGCACGATCGATCGAGGCGCGCATGAGCGTCGGATGCGGCTTGCCCGCAATGGCATCGGGCGCACGTCCGGCTGCCGCTTCCACTGCGCGCGCGAGACTTCCGTTGCCCGGCGCGCGACCACCCGGCACGGGCAGGGTCACATCGGGGTTCGTGAGGATCCACGTGGCACCTCGCTGCACCGCCAGCGCGGCGGCCGCAAGATCGGTCCACGCCACGTCGCGCCCGAAACCCTGCAGGACGGCTCGTGCGTCACTCACAGCCGGATCATCGGCTCGCAGAGGGGTGAGGCCCGCGCGAGACAGGGCAAGGGAAACTCCGGATCCTCCGACGGCGAGCACGGGAGCCATGGGGGGAAGCGCCAAGGCGAGCAGGTCTGCTCCCGCCTGCGCGGAGGTGACGACCTCCTCGGGCGTCGCGGGGATGCCGAGCGCGGTCAGGTGCGCCGCAACCTCCTCCGGAGGACGCCCGGCATTGTTGGTGACGAAGGCGAGCCGCATGCCAGCCGCCCGCGCGCCCGTGAGCGCCTCGGCGGCACCCGGCACCGCGTGCTCGCCCACGTAGACAACGCCGTCGAGATCGAGGAGCGCGACATCGTGCATCGTCGCCAGCGTCGACGGTGCGCCGGAACCCTGCTCGCATGGACCCGTCACGACGGGGCGCCGCCGAAGGGATCGGTCTCGGCGGCACCGGTGTCGATCGGCCCGGTGAGGGGAAGTCCTGCGGCGCGGCGGGCCTTGATCGTTGCCTTGACCTGTGTGAGAGCGCGCGCGTACTCCTCGCGGTCGGGCCGCATCACGCTCGCCATAGCCAGGTGATCCCGTGCCTGCGGGAAGTCCTGCAAGCGCCAGAGGCTCATGCCCGCGCCATAGTGCGCGTAGTCATCCGCCGGAGCAGTCTCGAGGCATTGTGTGAAGGCCTCGGCTGCCTCGGCGTAGCGACCGGAATCGAAGAGCGCACGGGCCCGGATCTCCCGGGCGGCCTGGGACGAGGGGTCCTCCTGCAGGACTCGGTCGATAAGGACCAGGCTCGCGCCCGCGTCCCCGCTCGCGAGCATGTCGGAGGCGCGCCTAAACCAGTCGTAGACGCTGCCGCTCGGGGCACCCTGCGCAGTCACCCACCTATGGTGTCACGCGGACGCCGCTCTATGCCGCGCGACGGACGTCGCGTGCCACGACCTCGGTACGCGATGCGGGAGCGGACCCCGACTTCCAAAAGCGGCGCTGGAGCCAGCCCTCGACCTCGACGACATCTCCGTCGTGCCAGGCCAACAGGCGCCGCCGGGCGACCGCCGTCCACGCCACGCATTCGAGGGCATCGACGCGCACCCGACCCGCCGGTCCTCGCTGACGCGAGGGCCGGTCGACGACGATGCGGAAGGCGACCGCCTCATCGCCGCTCGGGAGCTCGACTTTGGTGGCCCCGGACAGGCGCCCCCGCAAACGGACCTCGCTGAACGTTGCATCCTCGTGCGTAGGGACTTCGCGTGCAGGTGACATGGATCCTCCTGATCTTCGTAGGACTGGTCGTCTTCGTGGAACTCGTCGTCGTTGAATCCGACGCGAGGTCCGGGGCGCCCCTACGATGCAACTGTCATTCCTACCCAGGCGCGCGACGTGGCGCCCTGTGGATGACGACGTGAGGAGACTGCTGTGGACGGCGTAACAGACCTCGGCGGCGAGGTCTTCGAGATCGACACCCTCATGGGCGGCCACGCGGGCATCACCGCGGGCTATCTCATCCGGTCCGACCGGCCCTGCCTGGTGGAGACCGGCACCGCACTCTCCGCCCCGACGGTCGTGGAGGCGCTCGCAGGGCTGGGCATCGGCCCGGAGGACCTGGCCACGGTGGTCGTGACGCACATCCATCTCGATCATGCGGGCGGTGTCGGCGACATCGCCGAGGCATTCCCTCGCGCTCAGGTCGTCGTGCATGAGCGCGGCGCCCGGCACCTGGTCGATCCGAGCAAGCTCGTAGCGAGCGCGCACCGGGTGTTCGGACCCGTCATGGAGGAGCTCTTCGGAGACCTCAGGCCCACCGACGCCGCACGCGTTGTGGCACTGGGCGACGTAGGCGAGATCGACTTGGGGGGAGGCCGTCGGCTCGAGGCCTTCCACGCGCCTGGCCACGCCTCACACCACGTGGGACTCCTCGATCCCACGACGGGCGACCTCTACACAGGCGACGCCGCGGGTGTCTATGTGCCCGAGGCCGATGAATTGCGTCCGGCTACGCCACCGCCGGACTTCGATCTCGACCTCGCTCTCGCCTCCATGGATCGCATGCGACAGGTCGCCCCGGAGCGACTGCTCTTCGCCCACTACGGACCGGTGTCGGCTGTGGAGTCGGCACTGGATCGATCCGAGGCAGTCCTGCGCAAGTGGGTGGAGATGGTGAGGGAGGCCCGTGTGCTGAACATGGACCTGGACCACGCGGTCGCCATGGTCCGCGAGCGCACCCCGATCACCTTCGCGGACGACCGCGCACGTGAGGGCCGGGAGGCGACGTGGGAGTTCCTGTCGTCGACGGCCGCCAACGTTGCGGGAATCAGCAGGTGGCTGGATCAGACCGAGGGGCCAGGCTCGACATCGGGCGACGCCGCATCAGTCGGGCGCTGATCCGCGTCGTCGTCACCCCAGGCATCATCGAAGACGATCCCGTCCATCTCGGCGAGCATTTCCTCGGCGTCCGTCGTCCCGTCTGGATCGGCCTGTGCCGCGCGCTCGAACCAGGTGCGCGCCTCTTCCCCTCGACCTAGTTCAAGGAGGGTGTCGGCGTAGGCGTAGCGCAATCGGGCCAACCACTCCTCGGTACGCCGCGCGCTGAGCTCCGGTATCTGCAGGAGGAGAAGGGCCGCTTCCGGTTGGCCGAGGTCACGGCGCGCCCCCGCAGCGACAATGCGCGCCTCCACTCGCGAGGCATCGGACAATTTCGCTTCAGGCACTTCGGCGATGAGCTCCAGGGCCTTACGGGGTCGGCCGAGACCACGCTCGCAGTCGGCCATGACGGCGACGTAGTCCTGGTCACCCGTCATACGGCGTACTGCTCGCAGCTCGGCCAGCGCGGTGGCGTAGTCGCCCGCGGCGTAGGCGGCAATGCCCACGGCCTCGCGCACGACCGAGACGCGACCGGCAAGCCTCTTCGCCTCGGCGGCATAAGCCAATGCCAGATCTACGTCCTCGGCTTCGAGGGCGCGCGACGCCGCAACCAGGAGACGGGCGACGGTGAGTCCCAACTCCTCGGGCAGGGTCCTCAGCTCGGCGGCTACCCGGCGATCGATCTCCTTGCCGGTGATGTCATCCGGGATCCGCGGCGCTCGCGGCTTATCGCTGCGCGGCTTATCGCTGCGCGGCTTATCGCTGCGCGGCCCACTCCGCGGCTTATCGCTGCGCGGCTTATCGCTGCGAGGCTTGTCGCTACGGGGCTTGCTGGGGCCCGCCTTGCCTGGGGGGCGAGATCCCTTTCGCGCATCCGGTCGTCCCGGGCGCCCTTCTCGCGGAGCGCGCGCAGCGCCCTTCTCCGTCGCTGCCACGGGAGCATCCTGTCACGCCCGCCTCGCGGACTCCTCGCGCCGTGCCACCCGGTAGAAGGCAATGCCGACCACGAGGGTCACGAAGCCACCGACGACGCCCTGCACGCGGTAGCCCGAAACGAAGGCATCTACCTGCATCTGATCGATGTCCTCCACCTCCGTGACCGGAATGGCATATTGCGCAGACAGATCCTGGGTCGTGGACCCTGCCTCAATGGCCTTGGCGATGGGAGCGACCGTTTCCGGGTCAAGCCCGGCCGCGGCGTACTCCTGCTGAAGGGTGAAATTGATGGCAGCCGCGACGATCACGGTCATCACGGCCACGCTCAGGGCATTGCCGAGATTGGTTGCTGCCCCACGGAAGGCCGAGGCATCACCCTCGTCACCCTTGGCCACACTGCCCATGATGGCCGTCGTGAGAGGTACGCCCGCTCCCACCACGAAGACCGCGTAGACGCTCATGATCGCCATGGGCAACCACAGGGGCGAGTCTGACCCGATGACCGCGGATGCCCACAGCGCCAAGCCGGTCGCTGTGATGAGGAGTAGCCCGGCACGTGCGACCCCCACGCGCAGGATGAGCTTGCCCCCGAGCAACGCACCAAGGATCGCGGCGACCTGGGCCGGGATCAGGGCCACGGCAGCCTGCAAAGCGCTGAGGCCGAAGATGAACTCGAAGGCGAGAGTCGTGTAGAACCAGAGATTTGCGAACCCGAACAGGACGAGCAACACGAGCAGGATGACCAGGGCTCCATGACGCAGGAGTCCGATCGACAGGCTTGGCATGGGCAGGCGCCTCATCAGTACGGCGAGCACGACCAGGGTCACGCAGCCCAGCCCAGCCGGGACGAGGAAATCCACCGAGAGGAGACCGTCACCGGCGATGGCATTGAGCGCACGAACCGCAAAGACCAGCGCCACCCCAGCAAGGGCCGGCGTCCACATCTCACCGGCGCCTGCGCTGGGAGGCACCGCTGGGATGAGCACCTGGACGATCACGACGCTTGCTACCCCGAAGAGCGAACAGGCAAGGGCCACCGTGCGCCAGCCCGGGCCGTCGACGAGCACGCCGGCAAGCACGGGCATGACGATGGAGACCACGGGCAGCACCATGTAGAAGAACGAGAAGGCAGCCGCTCGCCCATCCGCGCTCGTGATCGCACGAGACATGAACGCGAGCCCGACGATGAACATGCCGGTCCGGCCGATGTTCGCGATGAGGAACCCCAGCGTGGCCACCTCGATCACGGGCGCCACGGCGACGAGGAAGGTGCCGGCGCTGAAGAGGGCGGCACTGAGCAGGATGAAGCGCTTCTCCCCCATCCGGGGCCCGAGGACGCCTGCAGGGAACACCATGAGGAGCGCCGCGATGCTGGGAGCCTCTCGCAACAGGGTCATCTGGAACTCGGACGCCGCAAAGGTGTCTTCGATCGGCGCGAGGATGAAATTGAACGCCGTGGACATCGTGGCCACGCCGCAGGCCGCTACACACGCCGCCAGGACGAGGCGCAGCTCCGACCGAGTGAGCGTGGCGGTGAGCTTCACGGCGCACACGGTAGGCCACGAGGACACCGCAGGGAAAAGCACAAGGGCCGCATCCGAAGATGCGGCCCTTGTCAAAGAATGTCCGGCGGCGTCCTACTCTCCCACGCAGTCACCCGCGCAGTACCAT
>CAYYZU010000011.1:0-21533 GCA_964476205.1 uncultured Actinomyces sp.
AACGTCGGCGCCAACGTGGTCGCGTCCATCATTGAGACACGCAAGTCGCATGGCCGCTTCGCGAGCTTCTACGACTTCATCGACAAGGTCGAGGCCTCGGTGTGCAACAAGCGAGTCGTGGAAAGCCTCATCAAGGCGGGCGCGTTCGATTCGCTCGGAGACTCACGACGCGGCCTCATCACCGTCCACGAGCAGGTGATCGACGCCGCTGTCGACCTCAAGCGCGCCGAGGCGATCGGGCAGTTCGACCTCTTCGGAGGAATGGGCGATGACGAGGGAGCCCCCAGCCTCCTCGTCAAGCCGGAGATCCCCCTCGGTGAGTGGGAGAAGGCGGCACTGCTGGCACATGAGCGCGACATGCTCGGCCTCTACGTCAGCGATCACCCCCTCTACGGTGTGGAGCAGTTGCTCGCACAGGTGACGGACTGCTCCGTGGTCCACCTGCATTCAGGGGACCGCCCCGAAGGCCAGGTCGTCACCGTGGGCGGCCTCGTCACGGGCGTGCAGCGCAAGACCACGAAACAGGGCTCGGTGTGGGCCATCGTCACGCTCGAGGACCTCGATGGTGCTGTCGAGGTGATGGTCTTCCCTCAGACCTACGCTGCGGCCGGCACGCTCCTTGTCGACGACGCGATCCTGCTCGTGCGCGGTCGCATCGATCGGCCCGATGATGATGCCGCTCGCCTGGTCGCCATGGAGATCCTGCAGCCCGACGTGAGTGAAGCACCGGCGGGACCGGTGCGTCTGAGCATGCCGGCAGCCCGCTGCGTGCCGCCGGTGGTGGAGCGCCTCAAGGAGATCCTGGCCGCGCATCCGGGCACCACCGAGGTCCACCTGCACCTCGCCTCATCTGGCCGCACCACCGTGCTGCGCCTCGACGATCGACTGCGCGTGACGCCGAGTCCCGCGCTCTACGGCGACCTCAAGGCCCTTCTCGGGCCTGCCTGCCTCACCTGATCCGCTATGAGACGACTCGTTGCCTCGCTCGTCGCCGTCGTGGGCGCGGTTGGCCTCGGTGCCCTTCTCGGCGTGGTCTGGGAAGCGCTTGCGCCGCGCGTCTCGCTTGTCGTCGCATCCGACGGCAGGCCCTACCCCGAGGGCTACCAGCCGGAGGGCTACATGACCGATGACGGCATCGCCGCGCTGCTCTGCCTGGCGGCAGGTCTCGTCGTGGGCATCGTGGCCGTCTGGGCTTCACGTCGTGTCGCCTCGCGCGACCACGCACTCCTCGTCGCGCTCGTGAGCGTGCTCGTGCTGGGCACCGCCGGAGCACTCGCCCTGTGGTGGACCGGCGAGATGATCGGGGGCTTCGATTTCGATGCTGTCGTGGCCGCGTCAGCAGAGGGCGACGTCATCACTGCTCCGCTGCAGTTGCGCATGCCGGGCGTGCTCGTGCTGTGGCCGTTCGCCAGTGTGCTCGTGGTCTTCCTCGCCGCGCTTGGCGACTGGTGGCGCGGGCGCACCAGGGTCGACACCTACTCCTGACCGGCTGACGTCGAGATCGGTGCCACCTGCGCTGCCGTGACGCGGACGAGATCCTCCGGTGCCAGCCCGATGTCCAGGCCACGCCTGCCCCCGGATACATAGACGACCGGCTGGCCCATCGCCGTGGCGTCCAGCACGGTGGGTGATGCCGTGCGCTGCCCCAGGGGAGAGATACCCCCGACGACATAGCCCGTGAGGCGCTCGGCGACCGCCGGATCGAGCATGCGTGCGCGCTTGGCACCGCGCGCACTCGCCAGCGCCTTGAGGTCGAGCATCCCGGTGACCGGGACGATCGCGACGACGTGCGCGCCGTCGACATCCGCGAGGAGCGTCTTGAAGACCGATGCTGGCGGCAGTGCCAGCGCCTCGGCGGCTTCGAGTCCGTAGTTGTGCCGGGAGGGGTCGTGATCGTAGGCGTGCACCGTGTGCGCGATGCCCGCTCGCTGCAGCGCCACGAGCGCCGGCGTGCCCGATGGCTTGGAGCGTGCCATCAGTTCAGGCCGAAGGGCTCGCGGGCGAGATCCACTGCCGGCAGAGAGGGAAGATTCTCGATGAGGGACGTCTCCTGGCGGAGGAAGGCGAGTTCGGCGCGCAGGCGGGCGGAGTCATCGGGCGACTCGAGGAAGAACTGCTGCGTGGCCAGGTCGGCCACGACTGCGGCACCGACGAGATAGGACAGGACGCGAGGGTCGTCGGGCAGTTCCGTGTCGTCTTCCTCGTCCGTGAGCAACTCGCGATAGGCCTGGAACCGCGCGGCGACCGACAGGGCAAGGGCGGTGCTGGCGTCGCCCTGCTCCTCATCCAGCCATTCCACCTGCGCCTGGGCGTAGGGCTTGCCCTCGACCCACTCAAGGACGCGGAAGCGCTTCGTGCCCACGGTGACGATGTCCGCGCGTCCATCCGGGAGTGTTGTCGACTCGCGCAGTGAGGCGAACGTGCCGATGTCGTGAAGGGCGCGCACTCCATCGGCCCCGACCTCGTGGCCCTCGCGGATCGCCACGACGCCGAATCCACGGTCGTCGTCGGAGACGTCCTCGAGATCGGCAAGCAGTTGCCGGTAGCGAGGTTCGAAGACGTGGAGGGGGAGGACGAGTCCCGGCACCAGGACGCTGGAGAGCGGGAAGAGGGGAATGACTCGTGCCGACGTCACGTCAGCAGGCTAGACCTACAATCGTGATCATGATCCAGCGGATCGACCTTCGCGGCTCCGAAGCGGACCCGCGAACCGTCCTGCCTCGGGCCGCCATCGATGTGGAGGAGGCCACGGCCACCGTGCTTCCCATCGTCCGCGATGTCCAGGCACGGGGCGCCGACGCGGTCCTCGACTGGACCGAGCGCTTCGACGGGGTGCGCCCGGCTCATCTGCGCGTGCCCGCCGAGGCCATCGCGCAGGCGGTGGCCGGCCTCGACCCCGCCGTCCGCGCCGCGCTCGAGGAGTCCATCCGGCGTGCGCGCATCGTGCACTCCGACCAGGTGCGCTCCGAGACCACGACCACAGTCGTGGACGGGGGCACCGTCACTGAGCGCTGGGTGCCGGTCGCGCGCGTAGGCCTCTATGTCCCAGGAGGTCGCGCGGTCTACCCCAGCAGTGTCGTCATGAACGTCGTCCCCGCTCAGATCGCAGGCGTGGAGTCGCTCTGCGTGGTCTCGCCCGCGCAGGCCGACCACGGGGGGCTGCCGCACCCGACGATCCTCGCGGCGTGCGGTCTTCTCGGGGTGGACGAGGTCTACGCCGCGGGCGGCGCGCAGGCCATCGCCATGCTCGCCTACGGCGTCGACCTGCCCGGTGGCGGCCGATGCGAGCCCGTCGACATGGTGACCGGCCCCGGCAACGTGTGGGTGACCGCCGCCAAGCGGGTGCTCAAGGGCCAGATCGGCATCGACTCGGAGGCGGGTCCCACCGAGGTCGCCGTGCTTGCCGACGACACCGCAAATGCCGCGCACGTCGCGGCTGACCTCATCAGCCAGGCGGAGCATGACACCCTCGCGGCGGCGGTGCTCGTCACGGTGTCACCGCAGCTGGCCGATGCGGTGGAGCGCGAGATCGACGAGCAGCTTGCCCAGACCAAGCACGTCGAGCGCATCAGCGAGGCACTATCCGGGCCACAGAGCGGCATCGTGCTGGTGGATGACCTCACGCAGGGGCTGCGCGTGGTGGATGCCTACGCCGCGGAGCACTTGGAGATCCACACTCGCGACGCGCGATCGGTGGCGGAGCGGGTGCGCAACGCCGGTGCCATCTTCGTCGGCACCCACGCGCCTGTCTCGCTCGGCGACTACTGCGCCGGCTCCAACCACGTGCTGCCCACGGGCGGATCCGCGACACACGCCTCGGGCCTGTCGGTCCAGACCTTCCTGCGCGGCATCCACATCATCGACTACGACCGCGCCGCTCTCGAGGGCGTCGCCGGCCACGTCGTCGCGCTGGCACTAGCGGAGGACCTGCCGGGTCATGCCGCCGCGATCACGGTCCGGCTCCCGGACTGACGGGGCTGCGATGACCTGGTCGCCTCCCGTGCGCGAGGACCTGCGAGGGGCGAGCCCCTACGGCGCACCGCAGTTGGACGTGCCGGTCCGCCTCAACACCAACGAGAATCCTTTTCCGCTGTCGCCCGCGCTCGCCGAGCGCATGGGGCAGGCGGTGGCCGAAGCGGCGCGGGAGCTCAATCGCTATCCGGATCGTGAGGCGTGGGCTCTTCGCGAGGATCTCGCGGCCTACCTTCTGCGCGAGTCTGGAGTCACGGTCGACGCGTCGATGGTGTGGCCGGCCAACGGATCCAATGAGGTCATGCAGCACGTCTTCTCCGCGTTCGGCGGGCCGGGTCGGCTCGCGATGGGGTTCTCGCCGACGTACTCGATGTACGAGCAGTACGCCCGCGACACCCTCACGCGCTACCGCACGGTGGGCAGGCGCCCCGACTTCGGACTGGACGCTGCGATGGTCTTGGCGGCCATGATCGGTGGCTCTCCTGACATCGTCGTCCTCACCTCGCCCAACAACCCCACGGGGACAGCTCTGACTCTCGACGTGGTGTCTGCCGCGTGCGCGATGTCGTCGGGCATCGTCGTCGTCGACGAGGCCTACGCGGAGTTCCGCCGTCCGGGCACGCCCACAGCCCTCACGCTCCTGGAGGCCCACCCCAATCTCGTGGTGACACGGACGATGAGCAAGGCCTTCGCCATGGCCGGCGCCCGGGTGGGCTACGCCGTCGCCAACCCTGCGGTCGTCGACGCCCTGCGTCTCGTGCGGCTGCCCTATCACCTGTCGAGCGTCACCCAGGCGGTCGCGCGCGCAGCGCTGGCCTCCAGCGACGAACTGCTCGGACAGGTCGACCTCCTGCGGGCGGAGCGCGACGGGCTCGTGGACTGGCTCCGCGCATCGGGAGTCCGTGCCGTCGACTCCGATGCCAACTTCATCCTGGTGGGGGAGTTCACCGATCGACACAGGGCGTGGCAGGCGCTGCTCGATCGCGGCGTGCTCATTCGCGAGGTGGGACCGGAGGGCTGGCTCCGGGTCACCGTGGGCACGCCAGAGGACAACGAAGCCTTCCGTGCGGCGCTCGTCGAGGTGATCGAGATGGACGGCATGATGGTGACTCCTGCCGAAGGTGAAGGCAGCACGGATGGAGGCATGGGATGAGTCGCACCGGTCGCGTGGAGCGGACGACGAAGGAGAGCAGCGTCCTTGTCGAGATCGACCTCGACGGCTCGGGTCACGCGGATGTCCAGACGGGCGTGCCCTTCTTCGACCACATGCTGAGCCAGCTCGGCAAGCACGGCGGGTTCGACCTCACCGTGCGCACGAGCGGCGACCTCGAGGTCGATGCCCACCACACAGTGGAGGACACCTCGCTGGCCGTCGGTGCGGCCTTCCGCGAAGCTCTCGGCGATGCCGCAGGCACCCGCCGCTTCGGCGACTCCCTGGTGCCCCTCGACGAATCCCTGTGCCAGTGCGCTGTCGATCTCTCCGGACGGCCCTATCTCGTCCACGTCGAGCCGGAGATCGTCGAGCTCATCGGCTCCTACGACACCACCCTCACGCGACACATCTTCGAGTCGTTCGTCGCCACGGCACAGATCACCCTGCATGTGCGTGTGCTCAATGGACGCAATGCCCACCATGTGGTCGAAGCGCAGTTCAAGTCCTTCGCCCGCGCCCTCCGCGATGCGGTGGCGCTGGATCCGCGCGTCGTCGGCGTGCCATCCACCAAGGGCACGCTGTCAAGCCGCGAGTCAGTGGAGTCCTGATGGGCTGGACCGCCGTACTCCTCCTCACGCTTGCGGCCTTCCTCGCCGGTGGCGTCTACTCCTTCGCCAAGCAGGGCAAGCGCAATGCCGCGGTGATCCTCGGCATCCTTGCGGCCATGGCGCTCGTGGGCGGTGCGCTCTACGCCTGGGATGCCATCTGATGGCATCGGTGGTCGTCCTCGACTACGGCTCCGGCAACCTCCGATCCGCCCAGCGCGCTCTCGAACGCGCTGGCGCGACCGTCGAGGTGACGGCTGACGCTGACGCGGTCATGGCCGCAGACGGACTCGTCGTTCCGGGAGTGGGGGCTTTCGCGGCGTGCATGGCCGGGCTGACCGCGGTGCACGGACCCAAGCTCATCGGACGCCGGCTCGCAGGAGGCCGACCCGTGCTGGGCATCTGCGTGGGCATGCAGGTGCTCTTCGACGCGGGGGTGGAGCACGGAGTCGAGACACCCGGCCTCGCGGAATGGCCGGGCACCGTGGAGCGACTCCAGGCCGACGTCCTCCCGCACATGGGGTGGAACACCGTGGCGCCGCCCGAGGGATCGCGAATGTTCGAGGGCGTGTGCGATGAGTACTTCTACTTCGTGCATTCCTACGGCGTCCTCGACTGGGCGCTGCCCCCCTCCGAGCTCATGGCAGCGCCTCTCGTCACGTGGACCGACTACGGCACGCCCTTTGTCTCAGCAGTCGAGAATGGCCCTCTCTGGGCGACTCAGTTCCACCCCGAGAAGTCCGGAGACGCGGGTGCGCGCGTGCTGCGCAACTGGATCGAGACGCTGGCTTAGTCATGGCGAAGGAGAGGGCTCGCAAGCGCGCTGAACGCGAGGCCGCGGCAGAGAAGGAGCGCGAGGAGCGGGCACGTCGTCGGGCGCGCAAGGAGCGCGTGGATCGCGTGCGCCAGACGGTCGCTGCGGCGATGCCCGATCGTCCGAAGGTCGCACCGGGCCTGCTCGCACGCCGCCGTCGGCGTCGGCTCTTCGCGTTCGCGCTCGGCATCATCGCGATCCAGGTCCTCGTCTGGCCGTTCGTGCCCTCGTGGACCGGGCGGATCGTGGTGCTCGTGCTCACCCTCCTCGCAGCGCCCGTCGTCTGGGTCCTCAGCTTCGGCCGCGTGTAGGGAGCCGACTAGGGTGACGGCATGTCCCCAGGCACCCGCTTCGAGCTCCTTCCGGCCGTCGACATCGCCGATGGCACCGCCGTGCGCCTCGTCCAGGGCGAGGCCGGCACGGAGACCTCCTACGGCGATCCGGTCGCCGCTGCCCGTCAGTGGGTTGACCAGGGTGCCTACTGGCTGCACGTGGTCGACCTCGACCGCGCCTTCGGCCGCGGCACCAACGCCGACCAGGTGGCAGCGATCGTGCGCGACGTGAGCGACCGCTGCCACGTCGAGGTGGCGGGTGGGATCCGCGACGACGAGTCGCTCGCCGCGGCACTGGCCACCGGGGCGCGCCGTGTGGTCATCGGCACGGCGGCGATGGAGTCGCCGGACTGGGTCGCGGGCGTGATCGCCGAGCACGGTGACCGCATCGCGGTCTCGCTCGACGTGCGCGGCACGACCCTGGCGGCTCGGGGCTGGACCCAGGAGGGCGGCGATGTCTTCGAGGCCATCGACCGACTCGATGCGGCCGGATGCGCCCACTACATCGTCACGGACGTCGAGCGCGATGGCACCATGCACGGGCCGCACTTCCATCTGCTTCACCGCATCTGCAAGCACACATCCACTCCGGTCATCGCGTCGGGCGGAATCGCGACACTCGAAGACGTGCACAAGCTCGTGGAGATGATTCCCCAGGGAATCGTGGGCGCGGTGATCGGCCGTGCGCTCTACGACGGGGCCTTCACCTTCCCCGAGCTCGTCGCGGCCATCGAGCCGCGGATCGACCTGTGGACCTGGGGACCGCCGCAGCCGTGAGCCTCGCCGTACGCGTGATCCCGTGCCTGGACGTCGATGGCGGGCGGGTCGTCAAGGGGGTCAACTTCACCGACCTCCGTGATGCGGGCGATCCCGTGGAACTCGCGCATCGCTACGACGAGGAGGGGGCCGACGAGCTCGTCTTCCTCGACATCACCGCATCCTCCGGGCAACGTGAGACGACGTACGACATGGTCCGCCGCACCGCCGACCAGGTCTTCATCCCGCTCACGGTGGGCGGGGGAGTGCGCTCGGTGGACGACTTCGACCGCCTGCTGCGCGCCGGAGCGGACAAGGTCAGTCTCAGCACCGCTGCCGTCACAGGGCCGGAGCTCATCGATGCTGCCGCCCGGCAGTTCGGATCGCAGTGCGTCGTCCTGTCCGTCGACACGCGTCGCGCCGAGGGCGTGGCATCGGGCTTCGAGGTCACGACGCACGGCGGCCGCCAGGGCACTGGGCGCGACACCCTCGCGTGGGTTCGGGAAGCCGCAGACCGGGGAGCAGGGGAGATCCTGCTCAACTCGATGGATGCCGACGGCACCCGGGATGGCTTCGACCTCGAGTTGATTCGTGCGGTCCGCGCAAGCGTGGACGTGCCGATCATCGCCAGCGGCGGAGCGGGACGGCCCGAGCACGCGGTGCCGGCGGTCGAGGCTGGGGCCGATGCAGTCCTCGCGGCGAGCATCTTCCACTTCGGCGACGTGACCATCGCCGAGGTGAAGGATGCGCTGGCTGCCGCGGGTCTCCCCGTGCGCCCGCTGACCGCGTCAGCGTCTCGATAGCGGACAATGGCGCCGTGACCGAGGTGCGATTCGACGACCGCGGGCTCGTCCCCGTCGTCGTCCAGCAGTGGGATACCGGCGAGGTGCTCATGCTGGCCTGGATGGACTCCGAGGCGCTCCGGCGCACCCGTGAGACGCGTCAAGCGACGTACTGGTCACGCAGTCGCGAGGAGTACTGGGTGAAGGGCGAGACCTCCGGCAACCGCCAGGAGGTCCGGGAGATTCGCGTGGACTGCGACGGCGACACCCTGCTCCTGCTCGTCGACCAGCACGGTGGGGCATGCCACACCGGGGCGCGCACCTGTTTCACGTCGCTGCCGGACGCCCGCGCATGAGCGAGCGACGTGCCTGGGGATTCCCCCTCCCCGCCCCGGGGGGCACTGCGCCGGCGCTCGATCGTTTCAAGGAGTTGGCCCCCGGCCGCCGCGTGATCCCCGTCGTGAGACGCCTCCTCGCGGATGGTGAGACTCCGGTGGGGCTCTACCGCAAGCTCGCGCAGGAGCGCCCCGGCACCTTTCTCCTCGAGTCGGCGGAACACGGCCGGGCCTACTCTCGCTTCTCCTTCGTGGGCGTGCGCAGCAGCGCGCTGCTCACCGAGCGCGATGGTGCCGTCGCCTGGTGGGGGACGCCACCGCTCGATGTCCCGCGCGCAGGCGATCCGCTCGAGGCGCTGCGGGCAACTGTCGAGATCCTGCGCACCGACCGGCCCGAGGGACTTCCGCCCCTGACGGGTGGCATGGTCGGCTATCTCTCCTACGACGCCGTGCGCCGCTGGGAGCGCGTCGCGGATGGCAATCCCGATGAACTGCGCGTGCCCGAGCTCGGCTTCCTGTTGGCCACGGACCTGGCCGTCCTCGATCACGCCGACGGGACCGTGCTGCTCATCGCCAACGCCGTCAACGTAGACAACAGCGACGAGCGTATGGACGAGGCCTGGCACGATGCCATCGCGCGCCTTGACGCCATGGAGCGTGACCTGGCGCTGCCTGCGCCATCGACGGTGTCCACCTACGATCCCGATGCCATCACCGAGGTGGTCGATCGCACCACTTCGGAGGAGTTCCAGCGAAGCGTGCGCGCCGCACAGGAGCTCATCCGTGCCGGCGATGCCTTCCAGGTCGTCGTGTCGCAGAGATTCGACGCGAGGTGCGAGGCGAGCGCGCTCGACGTCTATCGGGTGCTTCGAGTGACCAACCCGAGTCCCTACATGTATCTCATGCGTATCCCGCGCATTGACGGCTCGGGCGTGGACTTCGACATCGTCGGCTCCTCGCCCGAGGCGCTCGTGACCGTGCACGAGGGGCGCTGCCGCGTGCACCCCATCGCCGGCACCCGCCCCCGCGGTGCCACCGCGGAGGAGGACGCATCCCTCGTCGAGGGTCTCCTTGCCGACGACAAGGAGCGCGCCGAGCACCTCATGCTGGTCGACCTTGGGCGCAACGACCTGGGCCGTGTGTGCACACCCGGCTCGGTAGAAGTGGTCGAGTTCATGCAGGTCGAGCGCTACTCCCACGTCATGCACCTGGTGTCCACGGTCGTGGGTGCGCTGCAGCCCGAGCGCACCGCGCTCGACGCGCTCGTGGCGACATTCCCGGCGGGGACGCTGTCGGGTGCCCCCAAGCCGCGCGCGATGTCCATCATCGACGACCTCGAGCCCGCCCGGAGAGGTCTCTACGGCGGCGTCGTGGGGTACGTCGACTTCGCAGGGGACCTCGATACCGCGATCGCCATCCGCACCGCCCTCATCCGTGGTGATCGTGCATACGTCCAGGCGGGGGCGGGTGTGGTTGCCGACTCCGACCCCGCGTCCGAGGACGCCGAATGCCGGGCCAAGGCGGCGGCCGTGCTGCGTGCGGTCGCGATTGCCGGCAGCGTGCTCGGGATCGGGGACGCGTGATGTCGCCCGGTCGCCGCTTCGCCGGGGTCCTCCTGGTTCTCGCCATCGCGTCGATCGGCGTACTCGTGTCCTACGGCGCGACCTGGGTCGTGGCGCTCATCCCCGTGTTCGCAGGTTCTGCTGACCAGTCCGCTCCCGCGCGTGAGGTCGCCCTGTCGGGACGTGATCTCGCGCCCCTGGGGGCGGCCATGGCCTGGGTAGGACTCGCGGCGATCGCGGCCCTGCTCGCTACACGCACGTGGGGACGCCGCGTGACAGGCGCCGTGGTGTTGCTCGCCGGTGGTGCCGCGGGCGTGACCGGGGTGGCATTCGGTCTCACCGAGGTCGCCACCGGCGGTGGGGGAGCCTTCGTCGCGGCGGCCCTGGGCGACGAGTCCGCCGCGGCGGCAACCTCGGTGAGCATCAGTGCGTGGTGGGTGCTGGCCATCCTGTCGGGGCTCGCGATGCTCACCTGCGGCCTGCTCGCCCTCCTCGACGGCCCCGCCTGGCCGCGGCTAGGCGCCCGCTACTCCCGACCCGACAGCGCGACGACCGCCCCGAGCGCAGCGGCCGCCTGGGACGCCCTCGACCGCGGCGAAGACCCGACGCTGCTCGACGAGCCGCGCGACCTCGCGGACGAGGACCCTGGTTCAATGGGGAGCGCACGACCCGATACCCGGTTGGAGGAGGAGCGATGAGCGCCGGCAAGCATGGTTCAACCCCCGCGGCCTGGACCCTCGTCGTCCTGATCACGCTTGGCTTCATCGTGTCGACCGTGGGGCTCGTCATCGGCCAGTGGCCCGTGTTCTGGGTGGGCGTGGCCATTGTCGCTCTCGGCGGGATCGTGGGCGGCATCATGAAGGCCGCCGGCCTCGGCAAGCCTCGCGAGCACGCTGCCTGACGTTCGTCGACGCATCGACGATCGCTTTGCCTCCCGCCGACCGCGCGCCGCTCATCCTCATCGTCGAGGACGAGCCCCCCATTGCCGACGTGCTCCGGCTGTACCTGGACCGTGCGGGCTATAGCGTCGCGGTCGAGTCCGACGGCGTACGCGGGCTTGCGGCCGTGCGCGAGCGACGACCGGACGCCGTGATCCTCGATGTCGGGCTCCCCGGCATCGACGGCACCGAGATCTGCCGTCGCATGCGCGCCGATGGCGACTGGACTCCGGTGCTCTTCTGTACGGCGCGTGACGACGAAGTGGATCGCGTCCTCGGACTCGAGATGGGCGGCGACGACTACATCACCAAGCCCTTCAGTCCCCGCGAGGTGGTGGCGCGCGTCAAGGTGGCCCTCCGCCACGCGCATGCAGCAGACGCAGGAGACGTCCTCGTCCTGGGCCGTGTCACCCTGGACCGCGGCGCGCGCCGGGTGCTCGTGGACGGCAGCGAAGTGACGCTCACGGCCACGGAGTTCGACCTGCTTGCCTACCTCATGCAGCATCCGGGGCGGGTGATCACGCGCGACCACCTCCTCGAGGAGGTGTGGGGCTACGCCTCTGCGGTGGGCACGCGCACCGTGGATGTCCACGTCGCCCAGGTGCGGGCCAAGCTGGGCGAGGCGAGCCCGATCCGCACCGTGCGCGGCGTGGGCTACTCCGCAGAGGTGGCATGAAGCGGCTGCGGATCCTCCCCGCCACCGTGATCCTCGCGGTCGCGGTGGCCACGATCGCCGCAGTCGTCGCCGCGCTTGTGTCCCTACCCCTCATCCGCAGCAACGCCGAGGCGGTCGCGACCGCGGAGCTCGCGCGCCTTGCCGATCTCACCGCCACGGCCCTGCGTGTCGATCGCGAGGGCCGCTACACCCTTCCGCCGCGCGTCGCGGGAGTACTGCAGGCGGAGCAGGTGACTGCCTACGTCGTGGGGCCGGGCGCGCAGGAGCTCCCTGAGGGAGTCACGGCCGCAGAAGTGGACGCGGTGACCACCGGATCCGGGGTCGAGGCTCGGGCCGATACGTCCGCGGGCACCGTTCTCGTGGTCGGCAGGCCCTTCGAGCCCGGCATCGGCGTCATCCTGGTCCAGCCCTCCTCGGTTGCCGGGGGCACCGCGACCGAAGTCATCGCGCGCCTTCTCCTCGCGCTTGTCATCGGCCTTGCCATCGCGGTGGCCATCGCACTCGTGGCCGGCGCTTGGCTCACGACTCCTTTGCGCCGGGCGGCGGATGCAGCTCTCAGGCTGGGCAGGGGTGAGCGGGGAGTCCACGTGCGGCCGGAGGGTCCCGCGGAGGTCGCCGACATGGCCGACGCGCTCAATCGACTGGCGTCCGCACTCGCCATCTCCGAGGGTCGGCAGCGGGAGTTCCTGCTCTCCGTCTCACATGAGCTGCGCACGCCCATCACTTCTGTGCGCGGCTATGCCGAGGCACTCGCCGACGGACTCGTCGAAGGAGATGAGGTGGCGCGCACCGGCGCCGTCATGGCCGCGGAGACTCAGCGCCTCGATCGACTCGTGAGCGACCTGCTCGACCTCGCACGACTGCGTGCGGATGACTTCGTCATCGAATGCGTCGACGTCGACCTCGGGGACATGCTGGCGGATGCGGCGCAGGTGTGGACGGATCGCTGCCACCGCGCGGACGTCACTCTGTCCGCGGAGTTGCCCACGGCTCCGGTGATCGTGCGCGCTGACCCCCTGAGACTTCGCCAGGTCATCGACAACCTCGCCGAGAACGCACTCCGCGTCGTGCCGGCCGGTGGAGTCATCGTCATGAACGGCCGCGTGGTGGCCGGCGGGGCCGATGGCGATTGGGGAGTGGTCGAGGTGCGCGACTCGGGTCCCGGGCTCGCTCCGGAGGATCGTGATGTGGCCTTCGAGCCGGGAATCCTTCACGAGAGGTATCGCGGCCTCCGCCCCGTCGGCACAGGGCTCGGTCTCGCCCTCGTGGGACGACTGGCGTCGGGCATGGCGGGCTGGGCGCGAGCGGATTCCGCGCCCGAGGGCGGCGCTTCCTTCTGCGTGGGAGTGCCTCTTGCTGACCTGCCTCCCCGTTCCGGATCGGCGTAGTCTGCCTCCATGGCCCTCGCACCGGCGGCATCTGCAGCCGAGCCCACGGTGGACTCGCGTCCGCGTGCACGTCGACTCGTCGCGCCGCTCGCCACCGCGGCCGGAGTGATTGTCGCGACGGGCTACATCCGCTTCGTCGATCCCAATGAGCCCGGCCACTACCCCATGTGCCCGACTCTGGCCCTGCTGGGTATCGACTGTCCGGGGTGCGGTGGCCTGCGCGCCACGCACGCTCTGGCGAATGGCGACATTGCCGCCGCCCTCGATCACAACGCTCTGTTCGTCGTGCTCGTGCCCCTGCTCGTCGGCCTGTGGGCCGTGTGGACCTACCGCGCGTGGACAGGAGTGACCCCGGCGCGTACGCCGACGCGCGACTTGGTGTCGCGTGCTGCACCGATCGTCGTCCTCGTGATCGCCATGGCCTTCGCCGTCGTGCGCAACTTCGTGCCCTACCTCGGCTCCGGAGCGGGCTGAGCCGGCTGACCGGGCCGCGGGGCCGCGGGGCCGGGTCGAGTGAGCAACCATCGCTCGCCTGTGGCACGCTGACGACGTGAATGCGCGGCGTGGGTCACGCCTGGCCTGCGGGGGTGAGCGATGACGGTCCTCGACGACATCATCGCGGGCGTTCGCGACGACCTCGACGTGCGCATGACCTCGACCCCCTTGGACGACGTCAAGGCTGCCGCCGCGCGCATGCCCGCCCCCCGCGACGCGGAGCTCATCCTCCGGGAGCCAGGGGTCGGAGTGATCGCCGAGGTAAAGCGCGCAAGCCCGAGCAAGGGCCGACTCGCGGAGATCGACGATCCGGCCCAGCTCGCGCGCGACTACGAGGCGGGCGGTGCGCGATGCATCAGCGTGCTCACCGAGCAGCGTCGCTTCGGCGGTTCGCTCGATGACTTGCGAGCGGTGCGCTGCGCCGTCGACATCCCCGTGCTGCGCAAGGACTTCATCGTCACGAGCTACCAGCTCTGGGAGGCGCGAGCGCACGGCGCGGACGTCGTCCTGCTCATCGTGGCCGCGCTGGACCAGAACGCCCTCGTGAGCCTCATCGAGCGCACGCGCTCGCTGGGCATGACACCCCTCGTCGAAGTCCATGACGAAGACGAGGTCGCCCGCGCCGTCGATGCGGGTGCCACCATCATCGGCGTCAACGCGCGCAACCTCAAGACGCTCGAGGTGGACCGTGGGACGTTCGCGCGCCTAGCCCCGCGGATTCCGGACTCGTGCCTGCGTATCGCCGAGTCAGGTGTGCGCGATCCCCGCGACCTCATCGCCTATGCCGAGGCCGGTGCCGACGCCGTCCTCGTCGGAGAGAGCCTCGCGACGTCACCCGACCCGCGCGCTGCGGTGCACGATCTCGTCACCGCGGGATCCCACCCCGCACTGAGGGGCGCGCGTGGCTAGCGCACACGTCACCGTCGACGACGAGTTCGCCAAGGGCCATTTCGGCCCCTATGGAGGACGATTCGTACCCGAGGCACTCACCGCCGCGCTCGATGGCCTCGAAGAGGCCTTCGCCGAGGCCATGGCCGATCCGGGCTTCCACGCCGAGCTCGAGCGACTGCAGCGCACCTACGTGGGGCGCCCGAGCCCGCTCACCGAGGCCGTGCGCTTCGGGCAGGAGCACTGCGGGGGAGCGCGCGTGTACCTCAAGCGCGAGGACCTCAACCACACCGGCTCGCACAAGATCAACAACGTCCTCGGTCAGGCGCTCCTCACCGTCCGCATGGGCAAGAAGCGGGTCATCGCCGAGACGGGGGCGGGTCAGCACGGAGTAGCAACCGCCACGGCAGCGGCGCTGCTCGGCCTGGACTGCGTCGTCTACATGGGCGAGGAGGACACCCGGCGTCAGGCACTCAACGTCGCGCGCATGCGGCTCCTCGGCGCCACGGTCGTGCCCGTCACCGCGGGGAGCCGCACACTCAAGGACGCCATCAACGAGGCGATGCGCGACTGGGTCACGACAGTGGACGAGACCCACTACATCCTCGGCACCGTCACCGGCCCGAGCCCCTTCCCCACGATGGTGCGCACGTTCCAGTCGATCATCGGCCAGGAGGCACGCGAGCAGGTGCTGGAGGCGACAGGTCGGCTTCCTGACGCGGTCGCCGCGTGTGTCGGTGGCGGTTCGAACGCCATGGGTATCTTCGCGGCGTTCCTCGACGATCCCACCGTGCGACTGTGCGGGTTCGAGGCAGGTGGCGAGGGTGTGGAGACCGGTCGGCATGCGGCGCGGTTCGCGGGCGGTGCGCCCGGCGTGCTGCACGGTGCGCGCACCTACGTCATGCAGGACGAATGGGGCCAGACCGTGCCCTCGCACTCCATCAGCGCTGGCCTCGACTACCCGGGGGTGGGGCCGGAGCATGCATGGCTCCACGACACCGGTCGTGCGGAATACGCACCCGTGACCGATGCCGAGGCGATGGATGCCTTTGAGCGCCTGTGCCGCACCGAAGGCATCATCCCGGCGATCGAGACGGCGCATGCTCTCGCCGGAACGATGCGCCTGGGTCGCGAGCTCGGCCCTGACGCGATCATCCTCGTCAATCTCTCGGGCCGTGGCGACAAGGATGTCGCCACGGCGGCGAGGTGGTTCGGCCTTCCTGCGGTGGACGAGGCGGCCGAGGGTCGATGACCGCCCTTGCCGAGGCGTTTGCCCGGGCCAGGGCCGAGGAGCGCGCCGCGCTCATCGGCTACCTCCCGGCGGGGTTCCCGAGCCGCGACGACAGCGTCCGGCTCATGCGCGCCATGGTCGATGCGGGTGTCGACATCGTCGAGGTCGGGCTGCCCTACTCCGATCCGCTGATGGACGGGCCGGTGATCCAGGCAGCGGCCGACCAGGCACTGCGCGGCGGCACCACGCCCGCGGACGTCATCTCCATCGCGGGCGACGTGGCAGAGAGCGGGGCCGCGACCGTGGTCATGTCGTACTGGAATCCCGTGGAGAGATTCGGCGTCGATGCCTTTGCACGCGACCTCGCCGCGGCGGGCGGATGCGGAGTGATCACCCCGGATCTCACGCCGGAGGAGTCCGCGGACTGGGCAGCGGCCGCGCGCGAGCACGACATCGACCGCATCTACCTGGTCGCTCCGTCGAGCACGGATGAGCGGCTGCGCACGGTGAGCGACGCGTGCACGGGCTTCGTCTACGCCGCGTCGACCATGGGGGTCACCGGCGCTCGCACCTCGGTCTCGGGGGCGGCAGAGACTCTCGTGGCCCGGGTCCGAGCGGTCACGGATCTCCCGGTGGCGGTAGGCCTCGGGGTGTCCACGGGGGAGCAGGCCGCGGAGATCGCCGCCTACGCCGACGGCGTGATCGTGGGATCCGCCTTCATCAGACTCGTCCTCGATGCCCCGGGCATCGAGGAGGCCGAGGCTGCCGTGGCCGCGCTGGCGAGGGAACTCGCGGCCGGGGTGCGGCGTCGCAGGATCGACGCCGGGCCCGTAACGTAGGAGCCCGGTCGCCAGCCCACCCGGGCGGCGTACATCGGAGGTTGAGAGCGAGCATGGCGAAGGACAGGGAGACCAAGAGCACGCGCGACAAGGCCGCCGCGGCTCGGGCCGAGCAGGTGGCCAAGGAGAAGCGCCGCGAGCGCACGGTGCGGATCATCGGTGCTGTGGGCGTCGTCGTCGCTGTCCTCGCCATCATCGGCGTGGCCGTCTTCGCGTCACGTTCCGGCGATTCCTCTGCCAACGGCGGCACTCCGATGCCGGCTCCCGATCCCAATGCTGCGATCCCGACGGGCGTCTACGGCGCCGACGGCGTCGCGCCCTGGGGTGTCCCGGTCGGCAACGCGCCGGAGACGGCGCCGCTCCTGGAGATCTGGGAAGACTTCCAGTGCCCCGCGTGCGGGTCGCTCGAGGAGCTCAACGGCGCGGGTATCCAAAGCCTCGGCCTGGACGGCAAGGTTCGCCTTGTCTGGCGCCCGACGGCGTTCCTCGACAACAACCTCGGCAACACGTCATCCGCTGCGGCCATCAACGCCTGGGGCTGCGCCATCGATGCGGGCAAGACGGTCGAGTACCACGACGCGATCTTCGCCAACCAGCCCACCGTCGAGGGTGAGGGCTGGACCAACGAGCAGTTCGTGGCTTTCGCCGAGCAAGCAGGCATCACCGGTGTGCCGCTGGAGCAGTTCAACGAGTGCGTCGTCAGCAACAAGTACCTCGGCTGGGCGGCCAACTCGACCCAGGCGTTCTACGACGGCAATGTCGAGGGCACGCCGCGCGGCTACCTCAACGGCACGGCGATCGACGGCGCACAGTTGGCGGACCAGGCCACTCTGGAGAAGCTCGTCGAGGAAGCGGCCGCGAAGCAGTAGCTTCGCGGAAACACGCTGACCGTGGATCTCCTCGCCTTCATCCCGAGCCCGAGCCAGGGAGTCTGGAACCTCGGCCCGCTGCCGGTGCGCGCTTACGCGCTGCTCATCATCGCGGGGATCATCGTCGCGATCGTCGTGGGCTCGCGACGCTACGTCGCGCGCGGTGGTAGCGCGGGAGTCATCGGCGACATCGCCCTATGGGCGGTGCCCTTCGGCATCATCGGCGGCCGGCTCTACCACGTCATCACCGACTGGCAGCTCTACTTCGCGCCCGGTGGCTCGGGGTTCATCGGCGCCCTGCGCATCTGGGACGGGGGCCTGGGCATCTGGGGCGCCGTCGCCCTCGGCGGCCTCGGCGCGTGGATCGCGGCGCGAAGACTCGGCGTGGCCCTGCCGCCCATCGCTGACTCCATCGCCCCCGGTATCGCGCTTGCCCAGGCGATCGGGCGATGGGGCAACTGGTTCAACCAGGAGCTCTTCGGCGCACCCACCACGCTGCCCTGGGGCCTGGAGATCGCACCGCAGTTCCGCCCGGAGGGCTACTCCGAGTTCGCGACATTCCATCCCACGTTCCTCTATGAGTCCCTGTGGATGGTCGGCGTCGCGCTCGTGCTCATCTGGGCCGACAAGCGATTCCACATGGGCCACGGCCGGGTGTTCGCGCTCTACGTCCTGCTCTACTGCCTGGGACGCGGCTGGATCGAGTACCTCCGCATCGACACGGCCAACACCATCCTGGGCGTACGGCTCAACGTCTGGACGTCCATCCTCGTCGGCCTCGGGGCTCTCGCCTACCTGATCATCTCGGCGCGCATGCGCCCGGGACGCGAAGAGGTCCAGCCGCCCGCGAAGTACCTCGAGCGCGAGCGCCTGGAGGAAGTCCGCGAGCAGAAGGCGGCCCCCAAGGAGGCGGCCAAGGTCACCGAGGTCACACCGGAGCAGCCCAGCGACCCTTCGCAGCCACCCGGATCGAGCCAGGCCGAGCCACCCGGCTGACCGGGCAGGCCATCGCGCGCCTCTCCCTGCTAGGGTTCCGGCCACGGGCCAATGACGTCCCGTCAGCACCTCGCACCCGCGGGGTGTCCGACGTGGAGGTGTGGTCCGTTGTCTGTTTCCCGGCTTCCTTTCTCAGCGCAGCCACCGGCGCAGGGCCTCTACGATCCGGCTTTCGAGCACGATGCCTGCGGTGTGGCGTTCGTCGCCACACTCACGGGCCAGGCATCCCACGAGATCGTCGCCATGGGCCTCACGGCACTGCTCAATCTCGACCATCGCGGTGCCTCCGGCGCCGAGCCCGACTCGGGTGACGGCGCGGGCATCCTGCTCCAGGTCCCCGATCGCTTCCTCCGTCGCGTCATCGACGCCGAGCTGCCGCCGGCGGGGGAGTACGCCATAGGCATGGCCTTCCTCCCGGACGATGACGACGTCGCGCGCGCCACCCAGGTCCGCATCGAGCAGATCGCCAGGGAAGAGGGCCTTGACGTCGTCGCGTGGCGCGACGTACCCACCAATCCCTCAAGCCTGGGGCACACCGCACGCAGCGTGATGCCGCGCTTCTCCCACCTGGTCGTGAGGTCGGCGGGGGAGCCGCTCTCGGGGATTGATCTCGAACGCCGCGCCTACTGCCTGCGCAAGCGCGCGGAGCATGAGACGGATGTCTACTTCCCGTCACTGTCGGGCCGCACCCTCGTCTACAAGGGCATGCTCACAACCCACCAGCTGGGGGAGTTCTTCCCCGACCTGTCGAGTCCCGACATGGAGTCTGCTCTCGCCCTGGTCCACTCGAGGTTCAGCACCAACACCTTCCCATCGTGGCCACTGGCTCACCCCTATCGGCTCATCGCGCACAACGGCGAGATCAACACGGTCAAGGGCAATCGCAACTGGATGCGCGCGCGGGAGGCGATGCTCTCGTCCGATGTCATCCCAGGAGACCTGACACGCCTGTTCCCCATCTGCACTCCTGGCGGAAGTGACTCAGCTTCATTCGACGAGGTCGTCGAACTCATTCACCTGAGCGGCCGCTCCCTGCCGCATGCGGTCCTCATGATGATCCCCGAGGCGTGGGAGAACGACGTCGACATGGATCCCGCGCGGCGCGCGTTCTACGAGTACCACTCCACGGTGATGGAGGCCTGGGATGGCCCGGCGAATGTCTCCTTCACCGATGGCACGCTCATCGGGGCCGTGCTGGATCGCAATGGCCTTCGTCCCGGTCGCTTCTGGGTCACCCAGGACGGTCTCGTCGTGCTCGCCTCCGAGGCGGGAGTCCTCGACCTCGACCCGGCGTCGATTGTCCGCAAGGGCAGGTTGCAGCCGGGCCAGATGTTCCTCGTCGACACCGCCGCCGGACGCATCGTCGAGGACGCGGAGATCAAGACAAGCCTGGCCGACGCCGAGCCCTACGCGGACTGGCTGCATGCAGGGCTCGTGCACCTGGACCTGCTGCCCGATCGCGAGCACATCGTGCATCCCACGTCTTCCGTGGCCCGCCGCCAGCAGACCTTCGGCTACACCGAGGAGGAGTTGCGGCTCATCCTCTCTCCCATGGCGCTCACGGGAGGTGAGCCTCTCGGATCAATGGGGACGGACACTCCCGTGGCGGCCCTGTCGGCGCGGCCGCGCCTTCTCTTCGACTACTTCCAACAGGCGTTCGCGCAGGTGACCAACCCGCCGCTCGATGCCATCCGCGAGGAGATCGTCACGTCGCTTTCGACGGTCATCGGGCCCGAGGGCAACCTGCTCGAGTCGACGCCGGCCCACTGCCGGCAGGTGGTCCTGCCCTTTCCCATCATCGACAACGATGAGCTCGCCAAGATCCTGCATATCAACTCCGACGGAGACCTTCCCGGCTTCGCCGCGGCCAAGGTGTCGGGCCTCTACGACATCGACGGTGGGGCCCCGGCTCTCGAGGCCCGGCTGGAGGAGATCTTCACCGAGGTCGACGCGCTCATCGAAGGGGGCGTGCGCTTCATCGTCCTATCCGACCGTGACTCCACCACGGACCTCGCGCCGATCCCCTCGCTGCTGCTGTGCTCCGCAGTCCATCACCACCTCGTACGCCGCAAGACACGGACACAGGCGGCTCTCATCGTCGAGGCGGGTGACGTGAGGGAGGTGCATCACGCCGCCCTGCTGGTCGGCTACGGCGCCGCGGCCATCAACCCCTACCTCGCGATGGAATCGGTCGAAGACCTGGTCTACCGCGACGTCCTGACAGGGATTGCGCCGGAGAAGGCTGTGCGCAATCTCGTGAAGGCCCTGGGCAAGGGCTTGCTCAAGGTCATGTCCAAGATGGGCGTGTCCACGGTGGGCTCCTATCGAGGCGCGCAGATCTTCGAGGCCATCGGCCTCTCGCACGAACTCGTGGAGCGCTACTTCACGGGCACGGTCTCGCGCCTCGGCGGTGTTGACCTGGACGTCATCCATGCTGAGGTCCAGGCTCGTCATGACGTCGCGTACCCGCCGAGCGGCATCTCCCCGGCGCATCGACGCCTCGAAGTGGGAGGCGAGTATCAGTGGCGCCGCGAGGGTGAGCCGCACCTCTTCGACCCGGACACGGTGTTCCGCCTCCAGCACGCCACCCGCGAAAAGCGCTACGACATCTTCCGCCAGTACACCGATCGCGTCGACGACCAGAGCCGACGGCTGATGACCCTGCGCGGACTCTTCGAGCTGCGCACGGGAGCCCAGCCTCCCGTGCCGATCGATGAGGTCGAACCTGTCGAGCAGATCCTGAAGCGGTTCTCGACCGGAGCGATGTCCTACGGGTCCATCTCACAGGAGGCGCACGAAACGCTGGCCATCGCGATGAACCGCATCGGTGCGAAGTCCAACACCGGTGAGGGCGGCGAGGACCCCGAGCGCTACCTGCCGCTGCCCAACGGCGACTCCAAGC